>NZ_RKRG01000006.1:0-2607 GCF_003814835.1 Methanobrevibacter gottschalkii DSM 11977 | reverse complement strand
TTTTTCCGTGCATAAGTAACCCTTAACTGGCACTAACTAACCAGATTGTGTTAGATTATGTGTTAATTATTTGAAAAAAGAATCAAATCTTATTTATTGATTTAAGTCTTTTTTTAAGCATTGTTAGAATGAGAGACTATTCCTAAATTTAGTAAAAGTATGGTTTTTATTCTTCTTAATGGTTAAAAAAAATATGTAGACTTTTTTCTTGTGTATTAGATTTTTTTAAATTGTATAGTTTGCTAAATATTTAAATATTGTTGTTTAAAATTTTGCTACTTGTGCTATCTGGGGGATGGCTTGGCTTGAGTTGCCTATGAAGGTCGTGGTAAGCTGCGATAAGCTTGGGCGAGGAGCATACATCCTTTGAACCCAAGATTGCCTAATGGGACTTCCTAATATACTTTGTATATTGATCCGTGTAGGATTGGGAACCCACTGAATTGAAACATCTTAGTAGGTGGAGGAAAAGAAAGCAATTATGCGATATCGTTAGTAACGGCGAGCGAAAGCGATTGTAGAACAAACTGAATCCCGCTTAGTGATTTGCGTGGAGATGTGGTGTGTAGACTTTTTACTTTTTAAGCTTTTTCAGTTAAATTGAATTCTATTTTGGAATTTTAGAACCGTAGAGGGTGATAGTCCCGTAGATATATTCTGTTAAAAGTTTTTTTGTATTTTGTTCTCGAGTAGGATCCGTTGGATATCGGGTTTGAATGTGGGAGGCATCAACTCCTAATTCTAAATACGTCTCAAGACCGATAGAGTAGAAGTACCGTGAGGGAAAGCTGAAAAGTACCCCTATGGGGGGGTGAAATAGTACCTGAAACCAGATAGTGATGGCCAGATGTGGCGCGTAAGGAATGAATTCTTCTGAAGGAATCAATGGTAACGTTGTAGTACGGGGAAGTATGGACTAGTGTTGCATCGTCCGTCTTGAAACACGGGCCAGGGAGTTCTTTGTTGTGGTGAGGCTAAAAGGTTTATTTTTGTAGTCGTAGGGAAACCAATATGTTCGCAGCATTTTTTTTGTGAGGGGCAAGGTCTTAATAGGGCCTGGAATCACAGCATTGAAACCCGAAGCCGGTCGATCTATTCCTGGGCAGGATGAAGTCGCTCTTACGAGCGATGGAGGTTCGCAGGGTTGTTGTTCTGCAAAACACTCTTATGACTTGGGAATAGTGGTGAAAGGCCAATCAAGGCCGGTGACAGCTGGTTCCACTCGAAATGACTCTAAGGTCAGCCTGACTGGAGATTTGGTGGCGGGGTAGAGCACTAATTGGACGTTTAGGGAGGGAAACTTCTCGGCGTACTGTAAAACTCCGAACTCGTCACCGTCGTAGAAGGTTGGAGTGAGGGGCGCGGGGTAAGCTTGTGTCCCGAAAGAGAAACAACTCAGACTATGGTTAAGGCCCCTAAATACTGGATAAGTGTAAGGGAGTCTTTGGCCCAAGACAATGGGAAGGTGGGCTTAGAAGCAGCCACCCTTTAACGAGTTCGTAACAGATCACCCATCGAGGTCAGAGGCACCTAAAATGGACGGGAATTAATCCAGTTGCCGATACCATAGAACACCCGCTAGTGGTGATTGTGTAGAGTGGCGACCTGTGTGGGTTGAAGAGGGGGCGTGAGTTCCTTTGGACCTTGCAGGTATGTGGATCCTGGTAGTAGTAGCAGCAAAGTGAGGTGAGAATCCTCACCGCCGGAGGGGCTAGGGTTCCTTGGCAATGTTCGTCAGCCAAGGTTTAGTCGATCCTAAGGTCTGTCATAAGTTGAGCAGTATCGAAAGGGAAACAGGTTAATATTCCTGTACATGGTAAGAAAATTATGCGGTGACGTTTGGGTGAGTTCCTGACGCTTTGAGATATGTTTTGTAGGATTGTCGTCCTATTTAAGGGTTTAAGCCTGGGGAGAGGTGTAATAGCGAGAACCAGGTGTAGGCTTGATGAGTTGTCTGTTTTTGTGGATGATTTAACTGATTCATGGAGTCCTTGAAAAGGGAATTTATTTATATTTTTTTACTGTTTCGTACCGAGATCCGTCACAGGTGCCCCTAGCTGAGTAGGCTAAGGCGTTTTAAGGTAAACTAGCTAAGGGAAATCGGCAAAATAGCCCCGTAACTTTGGGATAAGGGGTGCCAGCTATGTGAATAGCTGGTCTCAGTGACTAGGGGGGCCCGACTGTTTAATAAAAACATAGCTCTCTGCTAGCCCGTAAGGGTGTGTACAGAGGGCGACACCTGCCCAGTGCTGGCACGTGAAGCTGGAGTTCAGTTCAGTGAAGCGCCAGTAAACGGCGGGGGTAACTATAACCCTCTTAAGGTAGCGAAATGCCTTGTCGGATAAGTACCGACCTGCATGAATGGTAGAACGAGGTCCCCACTGTCCCTAGCTAGAACTTAGTGAACCTGCTTTTCTGGTGCACAAGCCAGAGTCTTCCATTGGGAAGTGAAGACCCCGTAGAGTTTTACTGCAGTCTGTCGTTGAGGCTTGGTTATAGGTTTGCAGTGTAAGTGGGAGAATTCGATTACAGGTCGCCAGGTCTGTATGATTCGTTTTTTGAGACACCACTATCTTATGACTGTGTTTCTAACCTCGATATTTTTTT
>NZ_RKRG01000005.1 GCF_003814835.1 Methanobrevibacter gottschalkii DSM 11977 | reverse complement strand
GCCGTACGCCACGAGCCTAAACTCGTTCGACTTGCATGGCTTAATCGAATCCCAATAGCAGTAGCATCTGCCAGGATCAAACAGAATTGAACACATAACAGATCATAATAAGCTATAATTAAAATTATGAAGTACGCTAAAAAATATAGACGAGTATACACATAAATTTGAAACAAATATTGTAACTAATTCATCACATCTACAAAACTAACATCATACTTGAGAAAATTCAAGTACTCACAAATGTATCGCTACATGTGGAATGCAACCATCATAGTAAACATTGCTCAATGCAATATACTTAAGTCATCGCCATATAACACATAGCACATCTATTAGACAGACAAATTTTATTAACAAAATCAATTAAAAAATATTGCAAAATAATTTAAAAAAATAAAATAATAGATAAAAATAAATTTTTAAACTAAATAAATATTATTATTAAATATTTTGATAAACAATAATTTAAAAATTAATATTTGCGAAATAATTTTGAAAAATACTAAAAATTAAAATAAAAAAATATAATAACATAAAATAATAAAATAAACGAAAATAATGAAGTTTTGTATATATTAAGCATAATCATAAGATAACTAATATATAAATATATCTATATTACTCTAATGTTTTTTACAAATAACGGAAATTATTCTAGTTAAACTTCTATGCATTTTAATTCCATACTGCTCTACAATATCAAACCCTATCTCATCAGCCATTGGTTTTAAATCAACATAATGAGGACTAGCCATGCAAAGATAAGCATCATCCCTCATATTGTTATAGATAGATTTAAAGAATTCTTTAAAAATATCTTCTCCTTCAATATCTCCAGTAGATGTGGAAATGCCATAAGGTGGATCAGTAACTACAGCCATTACTTTTTCATACATTTTAAGCTCGCGTACATCAATATTAAATGTTCTATAATCAGTAATTCCATAATAATCTAAATTAATTGATGTCCCATTTTTCATTTTCCAGTAAATATCTGATCCAACTAATTTACAACCAATTAACCCTGCTTCAATCAAGATTCCTCCAGTTCCACAAAATGGATCAAGTAATAATTGACCTTCCTTAACTCTTGATAAATTAACCATACATCTAGCTAACTTAGGATTCATGGAGCCAGGATAAAAAAATGGTCTTTTATGTGGTTTGCTATCTTCAAAATGTTTTTTATTTAATTTAATTCTTTCAATAGCAATGTAAAAATCATTTTTATGAACAACTATACGGATTAAGGTTTCAGGTCTTGATAAATTAACTTTAATATTATCAGAATTTGAAAGAATTAAAGAACCTGCTCTTCGCTCAGTTGCAACAGTACCGATTTCTGTATTAAATCTTTTCACACGAACAGCAAAAGTCCCATCAATATACTCTGACCAGTTGATAGATAATATATCCTCGTCAAAATTATCAGTATTAGATTCTTTTATAATTTCATGTATTTCATGAGTATAACCTAATCTTCTAGTTAAAATTTCATAATACGAATCAATATTATCATTTGAAATATTTTTTAAAATAACTAAACCTTCTGTTATAACATCTATCTCTGCAGAAATATTTTCACATTCCATAACCGCTTTTAACTCTGCAAGAGGTAATTCAGGATGTTCTTGTGACTGTATACATAATAATTCCATTAGTTTCACCTAAAATAAAAAAAATTAGAAAAAATATTATTTTTTAAATTTATCAAAATGTCTTCTAATAACTTTTTCACTGGATAGACTGTTTGAATCGTTGTCTATAACTTCATTTCTTTTTTCATCATAATGATTTTTTGAACCAAATTCATAATAATCCTCATCCAATTCATCATCATATATTTCATTAGGATAATTCTTATGAGGTTCAAATTCTTCAACAAATCTATCAATATCATCATATGGTTCATATTCATATTCATGTCTTATTTGATCAGAATTTTCAAAACCCCTATCTTCAGGATAATATTCATAATCTCTTCCCTGATAGCTGTCTTTTTCATGAGTTATAGGAGTAATGGGTTCAAATTCATCATACATTTCATTTCTACCCAGATAAGATCCATTATCTAAATAATTATCCTGTTGGTGATAATTTATAGGTCTGGACTGTTGAGGCTGGAAAGTTCTGGAACCTCTCATATTTGAAAATATTATTTCTTCAACTTCAGAAGGATTTGAAATATTTTTTAATTCTAATCGATTATTATCATAAGCGCTAAAAACAGATACAGTACCTATATGAAATAATCTTGCAAGAATACTTTGAGAAGTAGTAACATCTTGAATTGTTGCATAAGGCATGTAATTCTTTTTAGTTGATATAACACCAGATTTGACCATAATTCTTGAATCAGTTAATGTATATTCAAGAGAATACCATCCAATAATATGCCATATAATATATATTACAATAATGAGAATAATAACAAAAAAAGCTATAGCTGCATACCTAGTTAAAGGTAATTGAATTTGAGAAATTAAATACACTTGCATTTTAGCAATGAATTTAATCATGATTGGTGAAATGGATAAAACAATAATCAATAAAACAAGCCCATAGATAGCTTTTTTACAACCTAAAATCACATTTGATTTTGTTTTATAAATAATTCGTTCATTAGCTTTATTCTCATTTTTATTAAATAACATGATTATAATATTAGAATTTAATTTTAAATAAAGTTTTAGAAAAAAAAGATTAAAATAAATAAGCCTCAGCTCGCCCATCATTCATCACATATCAGAGCTCATAGGGTTCATCATAGGCTTATTCAACAATGATAATTAGTTATCCAAACATTACTCCTGCTTCAGTATTAAACATTTCGTCTTCTTTATTTTTACTCATGACTTTGTCAATAGCATCCATAAAGTCAGTGACAGTTATTTTATCACGTTTTTCACGAATTGCAAACATGCCTGCTTCAGTACATACTGCTTTTAAATCAGCACCAGATAAACCTTCAGTTAGATCCGCAAGTAAATCAAGATCTGCTTCTTCATCAAAAGACATATTTTTAGTATGGATTTTAAGAATTTCACGTCTTCCATCAACATTTGGAAGTGGAACTTCAATAAATCTATCAAAACGACCAGGACGCAATAATGCAGGATCTAAAATATCTGGCCTGTTGGTTGCACCAATAATACCAATATCCCCCCTGGATTCAAATCCATCTAACTCTGCTAAAAGCTGCATTAATGTTCTTTGAACTTCCCTATCTCCACTGGTGGAACTTTTAAGTCTTTTAGCTGCAACAGCATCAAGTTCATCGATGAATATAATAGCAGGAGCTTTTTCTTTAGCCAGTTCAAATACTTCACGTACTAATCTTGCTCCTTCCCCAATGTATTTTTTAACAAACTCAGAAGCTACAATTTTAATAAAGGTAGCATTAGTTTCATTTGCAACAGCTTTTGCAAGTAATGTTTTACCAGTTCCCGGAGGACCATACAACAATATTCCTTTAGGGGGTTCAATTCCTACATTTTCGAATAATTCTGGTTCAGTTAAAGGTAATTCAACTGTTTCTTTAACTTCCCTAATTTGTTCTTCCAATCCACCAATTTTTTCGTAGGTAATATCCGGTTTAGTTTCAATTTCCATTCCAGAAACATTAGCATCTTTTTCAGACGGTAAAACTTCAACAATACCGAAAGTTTGTTGATTCAATGCAACCCTTGAACCCGGAACTAATAATTTTTCATCTAAGAATTTTGAGTAATTAACAAGGAAACTAGGTCCTGTGCTACTTTTAACAGTCATTCTATTATCATCTAAGACTTCAGTAATAGTAGCTAACACCAAAGGTGGAGATCTAAACCTATCAACTTCTGAACGTAATGATTTAGTTTCTCTCTCAAGTCTAATCTTTTCATTTTCTATTAAGACTTTATCTTTTTCTAATTTTCTAACTTTCCACATTAAGTTACTTTTTGCTTTGGATTTTTCTTCTTTTAACAAATCAATTTCATTTTGTAAATCTTCTACTTTTTCCATTAATTGTTCTTTTGAAGAGTTTTCCAAATCATTGAAATCATCCATGTGAATCATCTCCAGTTAGCGAATAAATTTTTCATAACATTCTACTTTAATAACAATTTGTAACTTTAAAGTATATAAAAGTATTCATTTAAAACCAATACCGACAAACATTTAATAACTTAATGATATATAATATTTATTAAAAAATAAAGGAAACTGATTAATATGGAATGTGAAATCTGTGGTAAAACAGTACCCGAAAATAATCCAATTAGAGCAAAAATTGAAGGATCAGTTATGGTTGTATGTAAAGAGTGTTCAAAACTTGGAACAATACAAAAAGCACCACAACAACCAAAATTTAGACAACAACCTAAAGGAAAAAAAGCAAAGAATACTAAAAATACCGGAAATTATTCTAGAAGAGATGAACCCTCAGAAGAATTAATTGAAGATTTTAACCTAAAAATTAGAAAAGCAAGAGAGACAAAAAATTGGTCTCGTGAGGATTTAGGTAAGAAAATTAATGAAAGAGTATCAGTTATTACCAGAATTGAAACTGGAAAAATGACACCTGATACTAAATTAACCAAAAAAATTGAAAAAACTTTAAATATAAAACTTCTTGAAAAAGTAAATAATATTGATTTAAATCAATTTATAAATACCTCCACAGGTGAACGCGCCTTAGGAAGTATAATGAAAATAAAAAGAAAATAGCTATTATTTTATATAGCTGTTCAATTTTTCATTTTTAACATGTCTTTTTTTCCCTTTAATTGAATAATCTATTAACCCATCATTTTTTGCCTTATGAGAATAATAACCTTGGAATACTTTAGCATTATCTAATAATTTCTTTAATTTATGATAACCCTCATATTCATCACTAACAACAACTACATGTGCTGGAGGATGAATCTTTTTTACTTGCATAATACTCAATGTAGTATCCTCTTTTACAAAAAACGCAGTGGCAACTTTAGATTTTGTTCTAAGTTTTGAATTTAAAATTTTTTCAACCAATGAATCAGCAAATTTAGAGTCGACCACCTTAGGTTTAGTTATTAAATTCAAATTACCATGACGTTCCATGTCTGCAATTGCATTAAGTAATTTTGAATTTGTTTCTCCTCTGATTAAAATTAATGCCATATTAACCACCATATAAAAAAAATAAAAAAGGTGAATTATCACCGATTTTGGAAAGATTTAAGCAATCTACTTCTGAATAATACTAATAAAATCAAGATAATACCAACAGCCGTTTGGATACTTCCAAGTATTGTTAAAATATTTCCATCAATCGGTAAATCCCACGCAGGAGATGATCTTTCACTAGGAAGTGATTTGTAATAAACTCCAACTGCTTTTGAACCTTGTTTTACATTAATATCTTTAGGTTCAACATGATCAACACCTACTAAAAGACCATTATTAATACCTCTATTAATTGAACCTGAAATTGCAGATGCATCATAACCATATTTAGAAACGGATGCTTCAACAATTTCTTTAGTAGTTTCTGCTAAACCTGGTCTATCACTTCCATAGACTGAAACACTAACGGCTTTAGAGCTAACAGTTAACGCATCACCTAATGCCTGATATGCATAAACAGTTCTAAGATCTCCACCACAAACAGGACATTTTTCATAGGCTTCTGCAGCTGGAAAACCCATTGCCCATCCGCAGCTATCACAAACCTTGGAATATTCTTCATCCATCGGATAACCAGTGGAATTCAATTCTTTTGGTGTAAACATATCTGAAGTTGAAATGCCAGATACAAGGTTTACTCCACCCCCACCATATTTTTCACCAGAATCTTTAGCCACTTCACCCATAGCTTCAGCAAGAATAGTAGTTGCAGGATAACCATCCCTAATCATCTTACCAATATTCATTGCAGTTTCTTTTCTTACAGAATCTGCAGTACCATATAATGGATTTCCAGCAGTATTCCTCAAGTGAATAATAGCTCCTTTTTGACCCGGCTGCAATGTTGCCACACCACTATTATAAGGGGTTACTTTAATATCATTACTTGAATCGTCAACTGTAATTACATATGCATTAAATGAACCTCCAACAGCAGCACCAATATTAGGACCGCCAACAACAAGACGTGCTCCCTTAAATTGAGAAGCTAATGAAGCAGCTGATGCTGCAGAAGCATTATTTTCCAAACTGGCAACTGCATCAACAATAGAATCCAACCTAGTATCTGAACTACCAGTACCTCCAGAAAGTACAGCAAAATGATTAGATCTAGATAATAAGAAAGTTGACTGGAACATATTATCTGCAAAAGACATACTTCCAGCAGCTGCACCATTAGGATCATTACCCGAAGGATCAGTGATAACTATAATATTACAAGTAGCTGCTACACTACTCATTGTCAATAACAATACTGCAAAAAATACAAGTGAAAGTTTTAATTTATTCAATTTTATCCACCACTTGTTTTATTGTCTAATTCAACAGATGAAAAATCTTCTATAACAGTGACTGTAACTACACCTGTATTCTTATCCACTTGAACATCAGCTGCAGTAATAGGTTGTACAGATGTACCGGGCACTGTTGACCGTGTTGCAAATTCTTGAGCCGTCTGAATAGCATCTTGAAGTGAAACTTCCCTTTTGGAAGTTTTTAAAATATCACCATAAATTACACTACCATCCCTAAAACCTGCCTGCATAACATTTGATCTGATAGTATCAACCGGAACTATATCATTACCTTTAATAATAACACCAGAAATAGCAATACCATCGTTTATTTCATCAGAAGATGCAAACGCAACATAGGTAATTAAACGACCACAAAGAATCAAAATAAACGCCAATAATAAAATTATTAATGTGTCTCTTCTAATCTTTATAAACATGATTATTTCCTCTTGTATCAATATTCTTTTATAAAGAATAAATTTATACATTTATTATATTAAATTAATTTAATATTTAAATTTATATTATGTCCTTTAAAAGGAACTCCGCATGATCCATTCCCTGAGCACCAATTAATAAAATAATATCTTTTTTATCTGCTTTGTTATAAACTTCATTTAAGCAATCTTTTAAATTGTCAAAATGAACATAATCAATATTATTTTGATTCAAAACATTGAAGAAAACTTCTTTTTCATTTTCATTAACCCAATTTAAATTATTAACAACATCATTACTTGAAGATAATACTAATTCAATGCCATCATCCATAGATTCAACAATAGCTTCAACATTTAATTGATTAATTTCAACACCCCTTGATCCTCTAATAGCACAAACAACATATAATTTTTGATTATCAGGAAGTAATTTTAGGGTTTCGGATATTGTTGCTTTAATTCCATCAGGATTATGTGCAAAATCATCATAAATTAAAGGTTCATCATTTAATTTTGTAAAACGTCTATTAAGTGCCTTATAAGATCTAACTCCATCAACAATATCCTCAATTGGTAAATTTAGAGAAATACATGCGCCAATAGCGGATAATATATTTTGTATAAAATGTTTACCGGTGAATGGCAACTCCCCAATAGTTAAAATTGGATTATCATTATAATAAATAGTCCCGTCATCAAAATATACTGCATTATCGCCATCTATTTTAGACATTGAGGTGTAAAATGGATTTTTTGCATTTAATTTCCTAACTAGTTCATCATCATGATTTAAAATACATATTCCATCACCTATTGCTTTTGGAACTGCAGTTATTTCATTAAACACATCATCAATGGAATTTACAAGACCAATATGATCCATTGCAATATTAGTTATTACGCCAACCTGTGGTTTAATAGCTTCACTCATTAATGCTGCATGATTTTTCATTAGTTTTCCAAGCCATCCTTGAACCTCAGAAACTTCAATAACCAAATAATCCAATTTACCATTTTTTTTAACTTCATCAGAAATTAATTTAGAAACCATCGGATCAATTAACGTGTTGAATTCAGATTCACTATCAGTGTTTGTGAGAACATGAAAACCAGCATTGTTTAAAATATGATAAATTAAATGAGAAGTAGTTGATTTACCATTTGTTCCGGTTATGACAACATTAGTTGAATTATGAGAATATTTATCAATTGTATGTGAAAGTGCTAAAGCATTAGCAAGTTCAATTTTATTTGTAATCACTAATGGAAAATTAAGTTTTTCTGCCATTTCAATAGCATCATCTTTTGGAGTTTGTGTTATTAAACATGCAATATTCTTTTTAAATGCCATAGCAACACCATTACCATCAATCCAATGTCTTACAACAATGTCTCCTGTGTGTGCATCATTTAAAAAAGTAAATCTACCCGAAAACCCATCAATTGAAAAAAAATCAACATTACCGACAAGTTCACCCTCAACTAATCTAACTAACTCTTGAATATCCATATTGTCACCTCCAATGTATTAAAATACATACATCTTAGCAAGAATACCAATTATACATAATAAAAATGTAATTCCCCAATAACTAACTATAATTCTTGTTTCAGACATACCATAATGATTTAAAGTGTGATGCAGTGGTTCTACTGGTAATTTGATAATATGTGCTCTGTGAAGTAAACTAACCACAACTGAAATAATCGGTACGCCTAATGCAAGAACTCCAAAGTAAGGAATATCGCATACTAAAACAGCAGCTGCATAACCAGTACCCAAAACAAATGATCCAGTATCCCCCATAAATATTGATGCAGGATGCTTGTTAAATACTAAGAATCCTAAGCATAAACCTGAAAGAATTAGGAATGGAGGAATAATTGATGCAGGTCCAAATAAATAACCATATACACAACAAGCAATTGAAGCAATTCCAACAATACCTGCTGCAAGACCATCCATACCATCAATAAGATTAATAGAATTAATAGAACCAAGAATAGCTATTACAACAACAGGAATAGCTAAAACACCTAATTTGAAACCACCTACTGCAGTAATGATGCCAGTTAAAGCGAAGAATAATCCCAATACAATTTGACATATAATTTTTTCAAGTTCGCCAGGTTCAGTTTTAATTGGAACTTCACCAACAACTTCTACTTTACCATCCTTAAGCAAATCATCAACTTCAGCTTTTGCTTTAGGAGTAGCTACACGTACTTCTTCATTAGGTTCAACATCCAACCTTCCAAGAGTAATAACATCACTTGAAGTATTTACAACGATTTTTTGAACTTCTTTAACTTTAAGACCAATTAAATCATCAACCAAACCCACAATTCCCCCTGCAAGCATTATAAAAGATACAAGCAAGATCGGAGTATTTTGATAATACAACGCAATAATTAAAGAGATTGTAAATAAGAATGCGATACCCCCCATTGTAGGAGTACCACTTTTATGTCTATGTTCACTAACTATAGGATTATCAGCAATCCTTGCTTTAATTAATATTCTTTTAATATACCATGTAAAGAATATTGTAGCACATAATGTTATTAAAAAAAGAATTAACATATCTGTATTATTCATTTTACCACACAATAAATCTTTTAGATTATTAAAATATCTATTGATAATAGTATATAATTATAACTTATAACACAGATTTATACTAATTTTGAAACTAAACTTTCAAGATTATCTTTTGAATCCGCCCTTGCAGTAACTCTTTGATAACCCGCAGGACCATGGACAACAAAATCATTATTCTCAAATGATTTTTCAGGTTTAATTGGAGCAGGACCTTCATAATTTCCAATTGGAATTTCAGTTGAATAATAATATCCTAATTTATCCGAAATATTATGTAATGAAAATTCCCCAATAGCCATATTAACCAGTTCACATAATGAGTTAACACCACAAGTCGCAGTTGTTAAATATCTTGTTCCATTCGGACGTGTATTAACTTCAATAGCATATAACTGGTCTTTTTTTGCTGAATACATGAAATCCATCTCGAAAATGCCATCAGATGCTAAGTTTTTGGCAATTTTATATGCAGTATGTTGAACCAAATTATTATCCAATCCTTGAACCATGCAAGGGCCAGTTTTAATTTTATTTAGTGGATGTGTACCTTCCAAAGTAGTTTCACCCTTATATATCGGAGGTAAAGCAACATATTCTCCATTAAATCCTAATACTTCAATAGAAATTTCAGATCCTTCAATAAATTCTTCGCACAATGCCTGATTGAAATTTTCAAAGTATTCATTGACATCATCAATTGATTTAGCAATTTTAATATCTTTTCCACCTTGACCTTCACCTTGTTTCAGCACAACTGGAAAATCCAAAGTTAAATCTTCAGGATCGTTTAAAATTTGATAATCGGGAGTTACAACACCAATTTCTTTATAAAATTTTTTAGTTTCGATTTTATTAGAAGTCAGTTCAACTGCCCTGACACCTGCAGCAATAACAGGAATTCCATATTTTTCCTCAATTTCTTCTTTCATGAGTGCAACATCCATTAATGGAGGGTCAATTCCTATTAATGGAACAATAGCATCAACTTTTTGCATTAATGCAACTTGTTTTGGCCCATCCATTCCACGAGGAACAATAAATACTTGATCGGGCAAATCAAGATTAATCGCATTTTCATTAGATTCTGTTAAAACACTTTCAATGTTTTTTCTCTTTACATACCAATCTATATCATCATATAATCTTGAACCAATGAATAATAATTTCATAATATACACTCCTTTAACAAATCAATGAAATAATAAGCAGTATTTTCAACTTTTTCTGTCGGATTTTCACCCCACTCCATAGTTTCAGGTTCAATTCCAACAAATATTATTTTAAAGTCATTACTTCTTTCTAAATATCTAACAAAATAGGATAATGACATTGAATGAGTTGAAATGCCAATATTTGCAAAATCATCTTTATCAACAATTTTGATATCTCCCGGTTGAGCTCCCATTAAACATGCATCAACAATAATTATGTGGCTTGGTTGTTCTTTTCTGATTTTGCCTGTGAAATTTTCAGGAACCGTCTCGGCATTAATCAGTATTAAATTATCATTAACAATATTTTCCTCAATTAATTTCTTAATAATAAAAGGTCCAACACCATCATCACTTTTAAGCTCGTTACCAACACCCAATACCACCAATTTTTTAAAATCCATTATAAAATCATTTAATTCTAAATCAAAAGACAACATACCACCTTAATAATATTCAGTGCGAATACTTTCTATTCCATTTCCCATTATATATTTTAGTTTTACATTTATTAAATCATTTACATTTACTGACTTTTCATCTAATGGAATTAATAATGGTGGGTTTAACATTGGCGATGGTCCAACAATTAACTTATCGTTAAGTTTAGTATAACTTGTAATCTTCAATCCATTAATAATCCCAGATTTATCTGTTTTTAATGTCAGATACGCCCCAAATTCCGGATTAATTTCATTTAAAAAATTGAATTCGGAATAGACTATTGGCTTTGAATACACTTCATAATTTACTTCCTCATCCCAATGAACATAATGTCTTTCAAGATTAACAAGTTCGGCAGTGTTAATAATTCCCTGAGGTATAATCTTGCCATCTTCTTTTAAAAATTGTTTAGCATAATTAAGAACAGGTATCTCTTCTTCATCTATTAATGCAGTGTCTAACATTTCACAAACAATCAAATCCGCTTTTTTTGTAAAATTATATTTCAAAACATCCTCATTAACTACTTCAACATTATCGAATGACTTTAAATTTTCTTTAGCACAACAATATGCTTTTTTATCAATTTCAAGAGAAGTGACTTCCCCGAAATGATCCTTTAAAAAGTAAGACAAAACACCAATACCGCATCCCAAATCATAAGCTAAATTATTATTTCCCTCATAATCATTTATGGCCTCAAAAAAAGCAGAAACTCTATCATTATCTTTAAGTAAATCAAAATGGTAAGATGTTGTTTTAAATTTCATATTGAATAAAATAAAAAAAGAAATTAATGGTGGTGATAACCATGATCATGTGAGTGACCAGGTTCACTAAACTCTTCACCGTTTGCTGTACTTGTGAGTTTTACGTGTTCAACTCCTTTAAGTCTCATGATTCTTTCAGTCAAATCACGAATTTCAGCAATATCTCCATTTACCACTACAATTTCCATACAATATTTATCAGTCATGTGAATATGCATACTAGTGTTAATCTCATTTCTGAAGCTGTGTTGGATTTCAGCCAAATTTTCCATAACACCAGTATAGTGGTGATCATAGATAATGGTTACAATACCTATTCTTTGACCTTCCATGGAATTCATCCATTGATATCTCACAATATAATCCTGAAGTGCATCACGAATTCCTTTTGAACGAGATTGATATCCCCTATCTTTTAGTACTTCGTCAAAATCAGCGAGTAATTTTTTTGGTAATGACATACTTATTCTCATCATAATAATACACATTAAAAATCAATTATTACTCATATATATAATAATCAAGTTATATAAAGATTATGATTAATTTATAAAATATTAATACTAAAAATATTAAAAAAAAGGTAAAAAATGTTATTCAACCAAGAGGTAATATTCCCCATCACTTTTATCAATAGGTTTTAGAAGACCTTTATTCTGAAGAGATAAAATAATATGATACATCCTGAAATTAGTGAGTTTTAAATCGCCGTAAAGTAAATGACCCTCAAGAGTATATTTTGAAATCAGATTTTTATCATCAACCAAACTTTTGATTAAATTATAAGATTCTTTTTCTTTCAAATTTAATTCTAACTGTTCAATATCTTTTTTAGAATTAACAGTGTTAATTTCTTTTTCACTTTCAGATAAGCTAACTTTATTATCTCTAAAGATAACCAAATCCTTATCTTGCAGCTCTTCAAGAATATGAACTAAATCATATTCATGAAATCCTAATTCTTTTCTTAAAATATTTACTGGAATTCCATCAGAATATTCCAAGTTGAATATTTTAACTTGGTCTAAAACCACTTCTTCTTTTTTGGTAATAGTTATCATATAATCAAACAGTTTAGTCTTATTATTAACTATATTGAATAATACAACTTAAATAATTTATGACATTTGCAGTTCATTTTCAAGTGCTTTTTGTTCTTGTTTATTCTTTTCAGCATTCTCTTCAGGAGTTAAATCATAAGGTCTTGTGAAAAATAAATCAATGTCATTAACAACCTGACAAATTGACATGTGCAACAATTCCTTTAATGCTAGACTTTTTTGAACTCTGTTTAAAGAGTCATCACCATAAATTTCACCATAATCTTTTTTATAATCTTCACGTATTTTAGACGGATTTAAATCCATTTCCAATTTATTTGCATCATATTCTTCAGTTAAAACTAAAAAATTAATTAACTCTTCTTTTTCATCTTCAAAGTCGTTTTTTTCACCTGCAATAACCTCATGGAAATAATCGCTTACTGACTGGAAAACATCTCTTGAAACATTTCCGTTAATAATGTTGTCCATAAATAAACCAAATATTTCCGAAATATAATATTTGCCGTTTTCCTCCTTAGTTTGAAAAACCAATTCATTTTCCACATCAGCAACATATTGAATTAAACTAATGTCCCCACCTTTTTCAAATGATTTAATGTCAAATTTAGTATTATTTAATTTATAATCTGCATTACTTTTTAATGCATTTTCGATATTTTCGATATCTTCCTTTGTAATCTCCATAAAATTTTCAGACATTTCATTTACCTCATTAGTTATTTAGATTCTAATATTAAAAGTATTTATTTATCAAATATTATAATAGAATCATGGAAAGTGAATACATATTAATCGAACTTAAAGAATTATCTTCACATGACACCATTACAAAAAAAGAATTAATGGGTTTATTAAAAAAATATGCCAGCATCATATCAGTATATGATTTAATGATGGCTACAGCACATATGAGAAAAGATGGAGAATATGTTCATGCTAATTACCGTGAAAAATACCTGGAAGTTTATATTAAATACTTCATCATGCGTATGAAAGAAGTCTTGGAAAATGAAGACTACAATTATAAAACTAACATTGATAAGAAATCTTTCGATCAATCTTTTCCCATGCTTGAGAGAACATTTGAAAAAGAAAGATTAACAGCATCAAAAGATGATAAATTCCCATTAATCTATGTCATTACTGCATTATACACAACATTTATTTTAGAAGAACCGATTCATCCAGTTGGAAGTGAATTCCCAGGAAGTTTAAAAGTAGAAAAACGAAATGGAGAATTTTACTGTCCAGTGAAAGATAATCAGAAAGATAACACCAATGCAATCTGCCATTTATGTCTTGCAGAACAAACCCCCGATATTTAGGAAGTGAGAGTTATGAGAATTTGTCTTTATGGATCTGGAAGCGCTGAAATAGATGAAATTTATACCGATGCAGCATATGAATTAGGCTGTATGATGGCACAGAAAGGACATACTCTTGTTTTCGGTGGTGGAGACACTGGAATGATGGGTGCATGTGCCCATGGAGTTCAAGACACAAATGGAAAATCAATAGGAATAGCTCCAAAATGGATTGAAAACTTTGAACCATTATGTAAGGAATGCAGCAAATTTATTTATGTTGACTCAATGGATGAGAGAAAAAATAAATTTTTAGAAAATTCAGATGCATTTATTATCACACCTGGCGGAATTGGAACTTTAGATGAATTTTTTGAAATCATCACTCTTAAAAAGCTCGAACAACATGATAAAGAGATTATTGTTTTTAATATTGATGGTTTTTACAATAAAATGTTTGATATGATTGATGACATGGCTCAAAAAGGATTTTTATATAATCAATATGAAATTTTCAAAATTGCAAATACACTTGAAGAAATTTTTAACTATTTCGACTAACCTGATAACATCCCCCTTAAATAAAAAGTAATTCAGCTATGCAATATTCCTTTATTTAACAATTAAATCATTATTTACACATATTAAAAATTCATGAATAGAATAAAAATCAGCTGAAATGAATATTATTCCAATAACTAGAAATAGATTGCCATTAAAGTTAGAAAATCTAAAAAATTTTAAAAGGTGGTTGTTAATGTTAATGCATTAACTATTTTAACTTGAAATATTTTTTCAAATAGAAATAATAACAAATTAATTTGCAAAATTATTTCAAATGTAACTCAAAAATTACAAATTGCCCCTTGGAAGTACAGTATCAAGTATTCCCTGTCTTAATTCATCAATTTGGAATACTTGATTTTTAAGGTTTTCAATCATTTTATCCTTGTTTTTAAAAGAATCACTGAATCTTATTAAATTATACGGATGACCACCGAAGAAAAAGCAATCATCATCCATCTCAAGATTTTCCAAAAGCATTAATTCTTCACAAATCATTTCCCTTTCAGTAGCTTCAACAAACTCCCCTTTCAATTTCATTTCATGCAGAGGGGAAGGATTTTGAACGGATGTTGTTAGAGGACCTACAATCTTAGGCTTAAATGTATTTAACAAATTGATTGTTGCATCAATATTTTCCTTATAATTGCCTCTTCCAGCAACACCTAACATTAACAAAGCATTGTAATCCATTCCTACATTTTGAATTCTTTCGAGTTGTTCATATTCATCTTTTTGAGTATATTCTTTTCTCATCTGGTTTAATGCCGGATTATAGGCTGTTTCAAGACCAATATATAATTCATTGAATCCTTTTTGCCTAAGTTTTTCCAGATCCTCATCTGATTTTGGTTTTATGTTTTTAATTGATGCATAACAGGTTATGCACTCAACTTCTGGAAAATATTCATGGATTAAATCTGAAATAGCAAATAACTTTTTTGCCTGAAGTGCAAAAGCATCTCCATTCACAAGAAATATTCTTTTTAAATCTTTAGGATAAAACTGAGATAACTCAGCCAAATCTTCCTCGATATCTTCAATTGGAGATATTCCAAACTTTTGCGTATCATACATTGTGCAAAAGGAACACTCATTCCAAGAGCAACCATATGTTACTTCCAAAAGTGGTGTGTTTGCCTCAGGGGGAGGGCGATAAACTGGTCCGGTATAATGCATTTTTATAAACTCCTCATTAAATTTCATGAAAAAATACTATTCAAAATAAGTCAAATAATCAGCCAACATTTGTTAAGAAAATTTATAACAATTAAATTAAAAAAATAAAGAAAAAAGAGAACAGAAATAAGTTATTTATTTCTGAATAGATTCAATAGCGCTTTTAGCACCTGCTTTTACAAAAGCACTTTCATCATCAAGCAATTTTTCAAGTTCATGGATTGCTTTTTTATCACCTAAGTTTCCAAGTGCCCAAGCAGCAGCTCCCCTTACTCTCCAATCTTCAGCAGCCAAAGTTTCAATTAATGGATCAACAGCTGGTGCACCCATACGAGATAAAGCAGTAGATGCTTCTCTTCTGACAAGTTTGTTATTGTCTTTTAATGTTTCAATTAATGAAGGAATAGCTTTTTCATCATTAATTGCACCTAAAAGAGTAGCGGCATGTAATCTGACATTTTTCTTTCTGTGTGATAATGCATCCATTAAAGGTTCAAGTGCATCTGCACCTTTTAATTCTAATTGTCCTATTGCATCTTCAACAACGTAATCATCCTTATCATTTAATAATTCAATTAATTCTTCAATAGTGCTTTCCATTGTAATCCCTCACAGTGAATAATTTACTAATTTTAGTAATTAATATATTATTATAACTTTTATATATAAATATATTTCGATAGTATACGAACAAAATTTGAATTATCATTTAAATATAATTAATGCAATATTATTAATATACGAACAAATTGTTGTAAGTGAAATAATGTACGATATTGCAGTAATAAGTGGAGATGGAATAGGCAGAGAAGTAATGTCTGCCTGTGAATATTTACTTGATAAATTAGACTTAAAATTAAGTTTCAAATATGGAGAAGCGGGTTTTGATTGTTTTAATAAAAATGGAACAACATTACCTGAAGAAACAATTAAACTAGCTAATGATAGTGATGCAGTACTATTCGGAGCATCGACTTCAACCCCTGGACAACCAAGTCCGATTATTAATTTGAGAAAAGAGCTTAATGTTTATGCAAATATAAGGCCAATTAAATCATACAAAGGAATAAATTCAATTCATGATGACATTGACTTTGTAATCGTTAGAGAAAATACAGAAGGATTATATTCCCAAGCTGAATATGGTGATGAAAATAAAGTGATTGCAGAGAGAATAATCACTCGCAGAGCATCTGAGAGAATATCCAAAGCAGCATTTAATTTATGCGTAAAAAGAGGTCAAAGCAAAGTCACTTGTGTTCATAAAAGTAATGTATTAAAAAAGACTGATGGAGTATTCAAAGAAAGTTTTTACAAAATAGCCAAAGAATATCCTCAAATAAAAACTGAAGACTTCTATGTTGATGCAACCGCAATGTATCTAATTACACAACCTCAAAATTTTGATGTTATTGTATCGAGCAATTTGTTTGGAGACATATTATCTGATGAAAGTGCAGGACTTGTTGGTGGACTTGGTCTCGCCCCATCTGGAAATATAGGTGATCATAATGGATTATTCGAACCTGTTCATGGATCAGCACCAGACATTGCGGGAAAAAATATTGCAAACCCATGTTCTATGATACTATCTGCTTCAATGATGTTAGATTATTTAGGAGAATGGGAAATCTCAAATGATATAAAAGGTGCGATTGAAAAAGTTATTTCCGACTGCAAGATTAGAACTCCGGATTTAGGAGGAGACTCTTCAACTATGGAAGTTACAAAGGCAATAGTTAAGGAGATAATATAAATGTTAAATATTACTACATTTTTAGATGCCAATTCAAAACGTCTAGACAAAGATGTTTTATTCAATCCAACTACCGGAGAGAAATATAGTTCTGGAGAAATTTTATCAATCGTCTCCGAAATTGGTAGGATCTTAAAAGAATTAGGAATCAAAAAAGGCGATAGAATCCTAATTTATTTAAAAAATTCAGAAGAATACTTGTTTTCACTTTTTGCAATATGGAGAATAGGTGCAATAGCCATTCCAACAAACAGAGTTTTTACAGCCAATGAACTCGAATACATTGTCAGTGACTCAAAAGCAAAATTAATGATTACTGATGAAGAAGCAAAAGACCTCATTAATGTTGAAACATATATTCCTAAAAACATTTCCAGTTTTAAAAATTGCAAAGTCCTGGAATCTGAAAATACTGATTGGGACGATTTATGTCAATTACAATATACTTCAGGAACCACAGGGCAGCCTAAAGGTGCAATGCTCACACATGGAAATTATTTTACTGCTATACACAACGAGTGTGATGTTTTAACTTTAAAACAAGATGATGTATTTTTAGGAATTTATCCGATGGCTCATGTTGGCCTATCATGGGCAATAGCTGCCTTAAGAGCCGCTGCATATTACATATTAATAGAAAAATTCAATATGGATGAATATTTAGAATTATGTGAAAAAGAAAAAGTCAGCGTTTTAACTGGAATGCCTCCAGTAATACATTCATTAACTACAATTGATGCCCGTAAGCAACTTAAAACCGTACGCGAAATTATTTCAGGTGGAGGACCATTGCATAAGAAAATATGGAAAGATTTCCACCAGACTTACCAAATACCAATTATCAATGCATATGGACTATCCGAAACAATTGTAATTGGAACTGGAACTGTCATCAGGCCGGAAGACTATTGGGAGGCGGATAGATTTGAAAGTGTAGGTCACCCAGTCTGTTTTTCAGAAGTGAAAATCGTCGATGAACATGATTCTGATATAATTTTACCAAAATATGAACAGGGGGAAATCGCACTTAGAGGACCGGCAGTTGCAAAAGGATATTGGGGCAATGAGGAAAAAACAAAATCATCATTTTTAGATGATGGATGGTTTTTAACAGGAGATATCGGATATCTTGATGAAGACAACCGCCTATTCATTACAGACCGTAAGAAAGATATGATTGTAATGAGCGGCTGGAAAATTTATCCAACAGAAGTAGAGGAAGTATTGATAAAATATCCTGCAGTTAAGGAAATAGCTATTTTCAGCATAAATGACTGTCACAGGGGAGAAATTCCAGTTGCTGCAGTTGTTTGGAAAGATGGTGAAGAATGTGAAGGATTAGTCAGTTATGCGCGTAAAAACCTATCCAGATATAAAGTTCCAAGAAAGATATTTACACTTAATGAACTTCCAAGAGTAAACGGCTGGAAATTGCTTAGAAGAGAATTAAGGAAAATGTTTAAGGAATAGAATCTGTAAAATTTTACAGACTCAATATTATTACCTTTAACTAATAGATAAAACTTTTAAGAGTAAAATAATCAATAACTACACATCAACTAAAAGAGGTTTTTTTTCAATTTTATTATTAAAAATTACCTCTGAATTTTATATCTATTATTCATGGAGTAGACTATGAGTAATGAACTTTATTTATAAATCATAGTTCCTATACCATTTGTGGTAAATATTTCTAAAAGTATTGAATGTTTTTTACGACCATCAATAATGTGACATGATCCAACACCATTATTAATAGCATTAATGCAAGTTTCTATTTTCGGAATCATACCTCCAGAGATAATGCCCTCATCAATAAGAGAAGGTATCTCATCAACTTTAATTTTTTGAATCAATGATGTCGGGTCTGAAGGATCTCTCAAAACGCCTGGAACATCAGTTAAAATAATTAATTTTTCAGCACCAATAGCACTTGCAACTTCCCCTGCTGCAGTATCTGCATTTAAATTAAGACTGGTTCCATCTTCAGCAATACCCACTGGAGAAATTACAGGAATATAATCATTATCTAGAAACATTTCAAGCAGATTAGTGTTTATGCAATCAACCTCACCAACAAGACCTAAATCAACAAGTTCTTCATCAATTTTACTTGCTCCTTTTTTGTGAGCAAATATTAGACTTGAATCTTTTCCAGACAAACTTATTGCCTGACCATCGTGTTTAATAAGTTCTGATACGATTTCAGTTGATATTTTACCAACTAACACCATTTCAATTATTTCCATAGTTTCTTCATCAGTGACTCTTAACCCTTTGATGAATTTGGCTTGTTTTCCAAGTTTATTCATGGATCTTGAGATTTCTGGACCTCCACCATGTACAATCAAAGGTTTCATTCCAACATATTTAAGTAAAACAGTATCGCGAGCTGTGGAGGACTTTGCTTTATCATCCACCATTGCATGTCCACCATATTTAATCAATATTTTCTTATCATGAAATTTTTTAATATAAGGTAAAGCTTCAATTAAAACATCTATATCTTTCATTTAATCACTTATTATATTATCATTTTAATCATTTATAAAATTAAAGTCAAAATTTTATATTACAATATAAATAATTAATAAACCATATCTAATAGCATGTCTGAGGATAATGATCTTAAAAATTTTCTTATAAAAAAAGGTGCAAGCAAAGTAGGATTTGCCAATGTTGATGGATTAGCTGAGGGATTCATAGATTTGCCTTATGGAATTAGTCTTGTTTTAAAAATTCCTAAAAAAGCAATGATTTACATAGAAAATGAAGATTATGAGTCTTATTGGTCTTGTTTTCATTCACTAATAGACAGATTAACTGAAATTTCCATTAAAGGTGAAAAGTACATCAAAAATCACGGATATGATGCATTTGCTCTTACAATGAGTAGAAATGAGTGCGATATGAAAAGATTATTAAGTATATTGCCTTATAAGACAATAGCCACTAAATCCGGGCTTGGTTGGATTGGTCGTTCTGCACTTTTTGTTACTCCAGATTATGGATCTGCCGTTGTATTGGGCGGAATATTGACTAATATGCCACTTACATTCGGAACACAAATTACAGATTCACAATGTGATGACTGTGAAAATTGTCAAAAAGCCTGCCCTGTTGGTGCCATTAATCCTCAAAAATGGAATACTAAATTAAATAGAAATGACATTATCGATATCGGAAAATGTAGAGAATATATTGTTGAGCAATATAAGAATGGTTTAGGCTGCACAAAGTGTATGTATGAATGCAAACTTACAAAAAAATATTTGGGGAGATTATAAACCCCAATTATAAACCGATTTCGAAAGTAAATCTGTATTCTTGATTAACAATTTGCATTCCTTTAAATGTTCCTTTTAAAATATCTGCAACTTTGTGTAAGTCTTCTGCAGTAATTGAATTACCATTTGCTAATGGTGAGAAAAAGGTAATTTCATCATCAGTAATAAGATAATTCAAAAGTTTAGTATCTTCTTTTTGATATTTTTCAATGATTGCTAAAATTTCTTCTTCAACAGATTTATCTAAGTTTGTCATAATATCACCTTTAATTATAGTTAAATTAAAAACTATATAAACTTTTATAAATGAAATTGTTTGAATTAAAAAATCACAATATGGCCGATATAAATTATCAGATATCAGGAAAAATAGACAATGATTACTCTCTAGAAATTATATAACAACCAGTTAAAAAACACCAGATAATCATTGTATAAACTGAAAGTCTTTCAAAAACCGGCATGTAAATACTTTCCATATTGAAAAACATAATCCAAAATACAGCTAAACCAAATATTCCTAGAACCAATGTAGTTTTTTGAAATTTAGAATATTCAGACATGGATCTTGAAATAACAATCAGAAGAACATTACCACCAAAAATAGCCATCATAGCACCTAACATATGATAACCTAAAGTAAATGGATTTCCCCCATGAATCCAACCAACCATAATGACTCCAGTTGAGGTCATTAGTGTTAAAATATAGATTATAATCCTATTTTTAACTAAAAAATCTTTAAATTTATAAAAATTACCAAAAATAAGTGTCAAACCAATTAAAATAAACGCAGAATTCATTAACCAAAACAAAGGGGAATTTACATTAGGGATTCCAAGTTCGGAAATGGTATGAAAAGAATAAGTATTAAATAAAGAAGCATTAAAGAAAGTTGCAGAAACGGCTTCAGCTAGAACATAATACAAACTACCAACAATAAAGACAATTCCAGCAACTTTATTTCTCATACTTAAACTCCAAATTTCCTAACAAAATATTTTTGAGTTACATTAAAATTGAGCTCTTCAACATCTGAACCGGCCAAAGCTTTCTGTAAAATTTTATAACAAGTCTTTTTAGGCACAGTAATACTTTTAATATTAGACTTATCCCATATTTTATCAAATCTTTTCTTTAAACTACCTAAATCAAGTTGTTCAATTACATTCTTTAAATTAATTACATTTGCATAATTAATAGCATCATAATTAGCATAAGTTTGTGAATCCATTACTATAGGATTTAATCCTAAAATGAAACGTTGTAAATCATAATCTAAGAAAGATTCATAATCTTTATCATAAGCATAAACATGAGCTTTAGCAGATAATGCATCGATGAATACTAAAAATTGATTAGCGATTAATGCTCTTGAAATAATTTCATCACAGAATTTTAAAGCAGTCTGAATATTGTCTTCTGATGAATTTTTTCTGTAGGTTTCATAATCCTCAAACCTGAATGCAACAAGTGCGAACATATATAAATCCATCCAATCATTTTCATTTAAGAATTCTTGTGCTTTATCAGTTAATGCTAAATCAACAGATTCCCCATTATCTGGCTCTACTGTAATTTCACCACTTAATGCAGGTAAAAGTCTTTCAACAAGTTCCTGTTTTTTACCTGAAACTTTCAAACCATTTTCTCTTAAAAGATCTTTCAATTCAGCAACTGTATATTTTTTAGATACCTCTTCTGCAGTTAATGATTTGCCATCATTATGAATTGCAGCATTAAATTCACCTTTGAGATATCCTTCATCAATCATGTATTTAATACAGTCCTGTGCTGAAGGAAAAGTTCCGAATTTACCTTCATTTAAAATATCATCAATCTCATAGCCATTATCTAAAAAATTTAAAACATTGAAAACTTCTAATTTTTGTTCACTCACATAAACACCTTTTAATATATCATTAGCAATACTTTAAAAATTGCCAAAGGTAACAATTAAAATTCCGATTAAGGAACCATATAATTTATCTTATAATTATTATATATTTTAGTTAATTTAATGTTTTGCCTACATTTATTATAAAAATAGCCAAAAATCATTTTAAGTTTCTTATCAAACATGAATTTAATATTGAGTAATGAAAAAGACATTAATATGAAATTTTGTCCAAAATGTATGAGAGAATTAAAGAAGGTTTTTCATGGTGAACCAACAACTGAATTAGCTATTGAGTCATTAGAAAATGAAATAATCATTGGAAATAGTTGTATGGGCAATTACAACTACTACTGTGAATACTGTGATGAATTTTTCCAATTATAAGCTAATTAGCTATTCTCATATCAATGCCAGAATTCAAATGAATATTTTGCAGAATAAGAAAAAATAAAAGAAATTTCAGTTTATGAATACTATTTTATATACTTTTAATCTAAATATATATCATAGGTTAATAGTTGAGTATTGAATTAGTATTTAACTAATATTTTAAGGAAACTTGGGAATTTAAATTGCATAAAATTGAAATCAAATGTTAAAAAAGTTTAATTAACACAAAAAAGCATTCTGATTACAAAAAATTAGAAAATAAAACAATTAAAGGATTAATATTTCATATAATCTAGGAATAACCCAAAACTTGTAAATATAAAGTGACCTACGAATTATTACATTAGAAATGAGGTTTAAAATGAGTAAAATAAATTTTGGTAACATTGTTGAAATCATAAAGCATGATTTTAAAGCGTCATTTTCAAATCCCATAGTGACAATTGTATTAATTGCAATAATTATTCTACCTTCACTTTATGCTCTTCTGAATATCCAAGCATGTTGGAATCCATATGAAAATACTAATGAAGTAGAATTTGCAATAGCTAACTTAGATAACGGATCAACATTTGAAGGTACATATTTAAATGTTGGAAATGAAATTGTTAAAGATTTGAAAAATAATACTAAATTCGATTGGAAGTTTGTAACTGAAGATGAACTGCGGAAAGGGGTTCATGATGGGGATTATTATGCAGGCATTATAATACCTAAAAATCTGAGTGAAAATATAGCATCCATTACATCTGATAATCCAAAACAAGCGGAACTTGAATACCTTGTGAATATCAAATCAAATCCAGTAGCTACAAAATTAACGGACACAGGTGCAAATACAGTTTATACTACAGTTAATGCAAAAATTGTTCAGATTATAAACCTTGCAGCTTACGGAAAACTCGGAGATTTAAAAGATGGTCTTTCATCTGGTGCAGGTCAGTTATACAGTGGTGGAAGCCAGCTTTCTGCAGGTGCTGCAAAAATATCTTCCGGTGCAGGACAAGTATCCTCTGGAGTGAGTGATGTTCAAAATGGAGCAAGCCAAGTGCAAAGTGGTGCTAATCAAGTTCAGCAAGGTTCATCTGCAATTAACAATGGTGCAAGTGATGTTAAGCAAGGATCAGCATCAATTAAACAGAGTGCTAGTGACTTAGAAAAAGGATCACAACAAATACAATCACAGGTAGATCCATCAACACTTCCAGAACCTATGAAACAATATGTTGAAGGCAATATTAAACTTGCAAATGGAAGCGGAGAATTAGCTAAAGGTTCATCCCAATTAGCCGATGGTTCTGTAAAACTTGCAGATAGTTCATCGAAATTGGCTAATGGTGCTAGCAATGTTGCGGGTGGTGCAAATCAAGTAGCTGGAGGTTCTGTTGAACTTGCAAAAGGATCATTAAGCCTTGCAGCAGGTGCTCAAATGCTTTCAGGTTCTGCATCACAAGCATTGTTCTCAGCTGCTGGAGCTCTAAGTTCATCTGCAAATTCACTTTCAAGCATTACTGGAATCAATGAAACTGAACTTGGAGATTATTTCTACTCCCCAATAAAATTAGATAGGCAGGAAGTATTCTCAGTACCAGATTACGGATCCAATGTAGCTCCTTTCTATATCGTATTATCAATGTGGGTTGGTGCTATTATTACTTGTGTAATGATCACACCGGGAACCAGTCAAGGGACAAAATACAAACCCGTTGAAATGTACTTTGGTAAAGTTATACTGTTTGTAGTAATGAGCATGCTCCAGGCGGCAGTTACTATAAGTGGGGCTTATATCTTAGGCATTTATATAAGTAATTCACCATTATTTATATTCTCTGCAATACTGGTATCGGTAATATTTATGATTTTAGTATATTCCATCATATCTGCATTAGGACAAGTGGGAAAAGGAATAGGAGTAATACTTTTAGTGCTTCAAATATCTGGAACTGGAGGAATTTACCCAATTGAAATTATGCAAGATTTCTTCCAAACATTATATCCGTACTTGCCAATGACATATGCTATTACATTGATACGTGAAGCACAATTAGGTGTTGTTTGGTCTAATTACCTTCCAGCATTAGTTGTTCTTGTATCGATTGGAATAGTTACCATTATTGTGGCTGCACTTATTAAACAGAAAGCAGATAAATCCTCAAAATACTTTGAAGAACGTTTAAAAGAAAGTGGATTATTTTAGAAGTTAATTACTAACTTCTACTTTTATTTTTCCAAACCTAGAATTTCCCTATCAGGGTCTGCATTTTCAAATAACTTAATTTTAACATCATGTGCCCACGTGAATTTTAAAAGACCGCCATGAATCGATTTTAGTTCTTCATCAGAAAAACCATCCAAATAATAAATTTTGCCTTTAAGACCGATATTCATCATGAATCTGATTAAATGTCTGTATACAAAAATAGAATAGGGTTTATAAATTAAGATATCGTCCGTAATGTATTCAATTAATTTTTCCAATTCGAAAATATTTGGCGTTATGACTTCAACATTATAATTTGGAAAATTTTCCTTAATTATATTTTCATAATCCACAGTATCACCATTAATAAATATAATAATAACCAATATTAAAATTATGGTTAATAAAAATGTAGCATTAATGAGGGGAGAACCTGAAATAGCTGTAAAAAAATTAGCTATACCAATTATGATATCAATGATTTTAACTGCATTATACAACATTATTGATGGTATTTGGGTAGCTGGTCTTGGACCAACGGCTATTGCAGGAATTGGATTTGTAACACCAATATTTATGGTGTTAAACGGAGCGAGTGTTGGACTTGGAAACGGAGCAACAAGTAGTATTTCAAGATTTATTGGTGCAAAAAACCATGAAATGGCAAATAAATCTGCAACACATTCATTATTTATTTTTTTAATAGCATCAATCATTTTAACAATTATTTTCATGATGATGCAAAAGCCATTACTTGTAAGTTATGGAGCAAGTGGACAAACATTAAATGAAGCAATAGCATATGCTACACCATTATTTTTAGGATTGATAGGATTTATGTTTTCAAATGGATGTAGTGGAATCCTTCGTGGAGAAGGAGATATGAAACGTGCAATGTATGTTGTAATCCTTACAGTCATATTAAATGCAATATTAGATCCGTTATTTATTTACACAATAGGATTAGGTTCAGCAGGAGCATCCCTTGCAACAATAGCCAGTTCATCAATTGCGGCATTAGTTATGTTATACTGGATTTTAGTTAAAAAGGACACTTATGTTAATGTTACTATTAAAAAATTCAAGTTAGACATGAATTTAACAAAAGATATTTTAAAAGTTGGAATCCCCTCATCACTTGATATGCTAATCATGGCGATTGCAATGTCCATTTATCTAATCGTAATATCTCAAGTTGGAGGAGATTATGGAATAGCAACATTTACATCTGGTCAAAGATTATATTTATTTGCAATAATGCCACTTACAGCTATTGGATCTGCAGTTATTGCAGTGTCTGGAAGTGCATTTGGTGCTAAGAATGGTGATTATTTATCACGGACCCATATTTATGGTTCAAAATTTGGTTTGATATTAGGAACTATAATTACTTTAATTTTAGTAATTTTTGCAACACCCTTATCTACATTATTTGCATATACACCGGAAACCACCAATTTAGTTCCGGGAATTGCATTATATCTTCAAGTAGTATGTCCAACATTAATATTAACAGGCATAGGAATTCCATCAAGCTTTTTTTATCAAGGGATTGGAAAAGGAATTTATAGTTTAATGTTTACCATACTTAGAGAAATCATATTTGTAGTTCCTTTAATCTTTTTATTTGTGTACATATTCCATTTAGATATTTTAGGAATCTGGTTAGGATTATGTATAGGAAGGGCAATTGCAAGCACATTGAATTACATATTTGCAAGATATGAAGTCAGAAGAATTAGATCAAAATTTGGAAATTAAGAGTTAATGCACTCTTAGTTTATTCTATTTTTAAAATTTACACCATAAAATTAAATTGAATTTTTTCTTAAAAATTGATTTAACCTCATAAAATTATCTTAAAAAATAACTTACTGATTTATTAATCTTAAAATTATATATAATCAATGCAAATTAAAATTTATTGAGGTTAAACAATGAAAAAACAAGATTTTCTAATGAAAACAAAACTTATACAAGAAACTTTTAATGATAAAAGGAAAATTAAGTGCCAGATTCCTATACAGAATTTAAAATTAGAAAACCATATCCATCAAGAGGGCAGCATTTTTATTACTGAAAATGATGAGATTATTGATTTAGAACTACAGCTAACAAACTTTACTGAAGATGAACTTGTAAAATATGTTGAACTTGCAGAAGCATTGTATGAAACAAACAACAAATATGTTTCAATATACATAATCTGCCCAAATACAGTTAATATTTGTGTTAAAGAATGTGAAATTAAATCTGAAGCGGAATTTAGCATAAAATTAGCAGCTGTTGAAGAGAATCCTGCAGAAATTTTACTCAATATAATAAAAAATAAAATCATCAAAGGCGAAATACTTGATAATGAAGATTTATATGCATTATCAATGATGCCATTAATATGTAAAAAAGAAGAGAGAAATTATTTTAGAAAAGAATATTTCAAAATAATTAATAATCTCAATTAATTATTTGTCCCATTTTAAAATTGTTTTACCAAAATTAGAGATATAGTCTTTATCAAAAGATTCTTTTAAATCATTCAATGAATTTATTTCACATATATTTGTAACTAATTTTCCCAAATATTCAAAAAGTTTAGGGTTTTGTTTTAGGGTTTCTACAACTCCAACAAAATCTTCTCTTTCAGAACGGCTATTTCCCTGAATAGTCAATCCTTTTTCTAAAACCATACGAGTATTCAGAGGTATAGGGTATTCACTTACTCCAAATAAGTTTATTGATCCTTGCGGATTGATTAAATCTATGATCTGTTCAATTGCCGATTGAGATGCGCTTGAACCTACACATTCAAAAGCATGATCAATTAGCAAATCTTTTGGAACATTATGTATCTGATAAATACCATCAGCAAATGAGAACAAATTAAGATTTTCCAAATGTTTCCCAAATACATACACTTTAGATTCGGGGAATTTCTCTTTTAGGAAAAGTGCTGTAATGAATCCTAAATTTCCATCTCCCCAAACTCCCAAAACATCTTTTGGAGTGATAGCTATTTCACTAAATCTGGAAATTCCTTGATATGATACTGTCATTAACTCGATAAATGCAGCAACATGAGGATTAAACTCATTAGGTATTTTAACAACCCTATCAGATTGTAATTTAATTAAATCAGAAGTAAACCCATCAAAACCACTACCCCTGAATTTGGAATCATAAGAGTAATTAGCCCTATAAACATCTTTTCCCTCAGGAGTGTTTGGAATCATAACAACTTTATCTCCAGATTTAAGTTTACCTGACTCATCAAATACAACTTCACCAATTCCTTCATGAATTAATGCCATAGGTAATTTTTTTTCAAGTATTTCCGCTGGACGTGATCCCTGATAGTATCTTTGATCTGCCTGACATATTGAAAGATAAGTAGGTCTAACAATAACCCCTTCTAATTCAATTTCATCAATTGCTTCTTCAAAAAATTTTGGAGATTTTAATCTATAAACAATATTAATCATGAATATCCTCAAGTATCGTATTTGCTAGTTTTAAATCATAGGGGTATGTGATTTTAATATTTGTCAATTCCCCTTCAACTAGATATACATCTTCATCTTTAAGTGCGAATATTTTACACGCATCTGTAAGAATATTAGATTCTTCTTCCGTTAAACTATTGATTAAATTAAAAAGTTTCTTTATATTGAAGCTCTGTGGTGTCTGACCCTGGTAATAATAATCCCTTACAGGAATGCTTTCAATAGTCTTACCATTGATGCTCTCAACAATAGTATCAGTAGCAGGAATTACAGTATCACATGCACCATATTTTTTTGCAGCATCAATATTATCTTCAATAATCCTATGAGTCACAAATGGACGTACCGAATCGTGAGTGAGGATAATTGAATCTTCATCTATTCCATAATGTTCATTAATATAATCAATACCATTCATCAATGTATCATTTCTTGTTCTGCCACCTTCAATGACAATAATGTCATCCTTATACAAAATATATTCCTCAATTAAATGATTTGTATGATTAATAAAATTTTTAGGTGTTAAAACAATTATTTTATCAATTTTTTCATTTATAACAAATTTTTCAATAGTATGAATAATAACAGGTTTATTTCCTAATGTTAAAAATTGTTTAGGAGTGTCAGTTCCACCCATTCTTGATCCTATTCCACCAGCCAGAATTGCAGCAAAAATCATTTAAAATTGCTCCTTTCCAAATATTATAATATAATGAGAATTCCCATTAGGACCTTTTGGACCCATTTTTTCATTCAGATGAATTTTTTTAAAGTGATATTCATTAAAAAGTTTCTCCAACTCATCCGGACCACATTTAATTTCAATTGGAGGTCCGAACGACAATTCAACAGGTCTAAAATCCATGATAGCAATTCTACCATCATTTCTAATTATACGAGATAACTCCTCAATAACTGCATCACGATGGGAACTTTCAATAAATCCATGAAATACATTAACCATTAATAAAACATCAACAGAATCTTCCTCAACATCAGGAATCCCTTTTGAAATATCTGCTTCAATATTAATCAAGTTTTCAATTGCATTATCTTTTTTATATATTTCCATCAATTCAATAGCCTTATCGTAACTGTCTACTGCATAAACAAAACCGTTAGGAAGATAATCTTTGATTGCTTTTTTGGTAATGTATCCATCACCACATCCAGCATCCATAAAAACTTCATCACCTTTAAGATTTAACTCACTTAAAATCTCATCAGAATCTAGAAACTTTGCACTTGATTTTCCATGATGTTTATGCTCCATAATTATCACATTAAATTTTTCTAGATAATACTCTTTAAAAAATAGTATTTAATAATTTTCAAATAATTTTGTAAAAGAATCTTATTAAACAGATGTAAAATTAATCTTAATGTATATATAACTAAAAAACATATAAATAAATGGATTATTGGAATTTATATTCCAATTAACTGTTTATGATAATTCGGAGTAATCAAATATGAGATGTGTTGGTACTGTTGTGCGTGGAATAAGAACACCAATTATTAAAGAAAATGATGATTTGGCAAATATAGTTGTAGATTCAGTTATGGCTGCAAAAGAAAGTGAAGGATTTGAATTTAAAAATAAGGATATTGTTGCAATTACCGAAGCAGTAGTGGGTATTTCAGAAGGAAATTATGTAACTGTTGACGACGTTGCACAAGATTTGCAAAACAAATTCCCCTCTAAAAATATAGGAGTAACAAATCCTATTTTAAGTAGAAATAGATTTTCGATTATTCTAAAAGGTATTGCACGAGGAATGGACAAAATTACCCTTTTAACTTCTTTTCCTGCAGATGAAGTGGGAAATGGAATTTTAGACGAAGAAGTTTTAGATGCTAGTGAATATAATTTAGCAAGTGTTATTTCTGAAGAAGAATACAAAAAAACATTCGGATCCTGGAAACACCCATTTACTGGAATTAATATGATTGATCTTTACAGGGAATTAATTGAAAGTGAAGACTGTGAAGTTGAATTTGTTTTTTCCAATGATGTAAAAACAATACTTGATTATAATAAAGACATTTTAACTTGTGACATACATACAAGAGAAAAAACAACAAAATTACTTAAATCCGAGGGAGCTAATGTTTATGGATTGCACAATGTTTTAAGTGAACCGATTGGAGACTCCGGTTTTAATCCTGATTACGGAGTGCTCGGTTCAAACAAAGCAACTGAAGAAAAATTAAAATTATTCCCAAAAACAGGAAATAAATTAGTCAATGAAATTCAAAAAAGATTAAATAACATTACTGGTAAGCAAATTGAAGTTATGGTTTATGGTGATGGAGCATTTAAAGATCCTGTAGGACATATTTGGGAATTAGCAGATCCAGTTGTTTCACCAGCACATACAAGTGGATTAATAGGAACTCCGAATGAAATTAAATTAAAGTATGTTTCAGATAACAAATTCGCAAATCTTAGAGGTGAAGAATTAAAAGATGCTATTAAAGAAGAAATTAAAAACAAAGACAAAGATTTGACTGGACAAATGATTACACAAGGAACCACACCAAGAAGATTAACTGATTTAATCGGTTCACTATGTGATTTAACAAGCGGTTCTGGAGATAAGGGAACACCAGTCATATTTATCCAAGGATACTTTGACAATCTAGCAAATGACTGAATTTCTAAATCCCCCCTTTTCATTTTATAGACATTTACTTAAAATTACAACTTGAAAAGAAGTTTTTATTATTTTCGAATTTATTAACTAAAAAGATCTGATAGGAATTTTACTTTGAAAATGCTGTCAAAATTGGACTACTCTTCCAATAGAATAATATTTTTAGGATCTACTTTTAGATACTTTGGAACATCAAATTCATGATCATAAATCTGTTTGTCAACTTTCCACCACAAACCATTTGATAAGGTTATTTCCCATTCAAAAGGCCTTTCTAATTTTGATGAATTTAAAGCATCAATTACATTAACATCATTTTCTTCAGCAGGATGAAAATCATGCGCCCTTATCCCAATATGGGAAATATTAGATGAAATTTTTTTAGATACCTTAAATGTAACTCCCCACTCTAAAGCTTTAAGATGAAAATCATCAATAACTTCAATTTTAGAAATATTTTTACAACCTGTAAGTTTAGCAACTTGAACTTTCTTTGGATCCTCAAATACTTCATGAGTATCACCTTTTGCAATAATTTTACCTTCATCCAATATTATAAGTTCATCACAAAACTGGAATGCTTCATCACGATCATGGGTAACCAAAATAGAAAATCCATCAAAATCATTTAGCAAATTAATAAGTTCAATACGTAATCTTTCTTTTAAGACAGTGTCCATAGCACTAAACGGTTCATCCAACAATATAACATCAGGACCATAGGCCAAAATACGAGCTAAAGCTACTCTTTGCTGTTGACCACCGGATAATTGTCGAGGATACCTTTTTTCTAATCCTTCTAAATGAAAACGTTTAATCATTTGAGATACAATTTTTTCATCATAATCTTTAGGTAAACCAATAGCAACATTTTCCTCAACAGTCATATTGGGGAATAAAGCATAATTCTGAAATAAATAGCCCACATTTCTCTTTTAAGGTTTTAAGTTAATTTTTTTGTTAGAATCATAATAAATAGTTTCCTCATCCATAATTAAACTTACAACACCACTGTCAGGATTTACAATACCCGCAACAGATTTTAATGTCATACTTTTACCACAGCCAGAAGGACCAAGAATACCCAAACAACCTTTTTTCAATTCAAAATCAACATCCAAGTCGAATTCTTTAAGTTTCTTTTGGATATTTACTTTCAGCAATCTATTACTCATAATCTATTCTCCACAATATTAAAAAAGTAAAATAATAAAAAAATATATATCTATTTACAGATACTAATCTATTTCCATTGTTTTTCTTTACGTATAGAAACAAAATCCATAATGAAAATAGCGATAAATGCAATAATAATAATGAATATTACATAATTAAAAGCATCCCCCATATTGCCAGCAGCCACTTCGGAGTAAACCGCCATAGGGAGAGTTCTGGTTTGTCCTGCAATATTACCAGCAATCATAGCTGTAGCACCAAATTCACCTAGACCACGAGCATAAGCAAGAATTCCACCACTGATAATTCCAGGTAATGCATTTGCAAATAAAACTTTCCAGAAAATTTTCCACTCCGACATGCCTAATGTACGACCAGCATCCAATAAATTAGAATCGACTTGTTCAAATGCTCCTCTGGCAGAACGATACATTAAAGGAAAAGACATGACAACTGCGGCAATAACCGTTGCGGACCATGAAAAAGCTATTTTCACAGCAAAAAAGTCTATAAGAAAACTACCAATAGGACCCCTAACACCAAAAATATACAATAAAAAAAACCCCACAACAGTAGGAGGAAGTACAATTGGGAGTGTAAAAATACCATCAAGTACTATTTTTATTGAGTCCTTTTTAATTTTAACAATGCCCCAAGCAACAATTAAACCTAAAAAAAAAGTTATAAAAATTGATAAACTTGCAGTTTTCATAGAAATTAAAATAGGTGTCCAATCCATCATGTAAATATATATCTCCTTTAACATTATTAATTATTTACATGAATAGAGTTAATAGAATCTATTCATGAATTGTAAATCCGTAGTCTTCAAATACACTTTGAGCTTCAGGAGTTTGTAAGAACTCCATAAATTTGTTTGCAGCATCAGCATGTTCAGAATCTTTAATTGGAGCTACAGGATAAACAATATCTTTTAAAGAATCTTCAGGAGCTTCACAAATTACTTTAACCTCATCACTAGATTTAGCATCAGTAGTGTATACAAGACCACAATCAGCAGATCCTTGAGCTACTTGATTTAATACTGCTGTTACATCAGTTCCCAAAGATAATTTAGATTCAACATCATCCCAAATACCAAGATTATGTAATGATTCATTAGCATATTGTCCGGCAGGTACAGATTCAGGATCACCAATAGCAATAGTGCCATTTACATTTTTTAAATCTTCAAATGAAGAGACATTCACATTTGAATCAGCAGATACGATTAAAACAAGCTTGTTTTCTAAAAATTTAACATTGGAATCATTATCAACATAACTTTCATTGATTAAAGCATCCATCTGTTTATTGCCAGCAGACATGAACACATCAGCTTTTAAACCATTTTCAATTTGTTTTTGTAAATCCCCACTTGAAGCATAAGTAGGAGTAACTTTTACACCAGGATATTTTTCTTCAAACATAGGGATTAATTTTTCATCATAAACATTTTTCAAACTAGCTGCAGCAGCTAATTGAACATCTTGGCCATTTAGGTCTCCATTTGAAGTACCTACTGAACCAGTAAGATATAACCCTACAGCAACAATAACTACTATTGCTATAATCGCAACAGCTACAGTTTTCATAGATTTCATAGTTATTCACCTCAAATACAAATCATATATCAAATATAGTAATTTAAGATTTGATGAAATGACAAATAAGAACAAATTCCATATGTATACATAAATATACATTAATATTAATCCGAATTCCTATTTATTGCCAAAACTAAAATATAATAAACTTACACATCAAAGCAGTATCAATAATAACTTTTTATCAATTATAATATTTTACCATTCATCCATTAATAATCTTAAATTAAAATTAATTATCATGATTAGTAATTATAATTTAAGAACATAATGATATATAAATATTTTCATATCGAAATAAATTATTTCATATCAAAATAAACTTTAGATATCGACAATAATATGTAAATAATATTGTATTTTTGAAATAATTACTATTTTAACTATATATTACAATTTTTCAATAAATATATGAGAATATAGCATAACTTTTTATAAAATTAAATCAACGATAGTTTCATAAGTATATATTGTAAAAGACATATTCGAAGCATCAAAATATATCCTGAAAAAATAAATAAAACTAATAATAATACTATTTAAACCAGAATTACTCTTTTTGGAATACAATAAAGTTATGAGATTTACCCTCAGGAATATCTTCACCAATTTCTTCATTTAGATAAGTCATTTTAAGACCATGCTTATTAAAAATTTCTTCTAATTCTTCAGGAGAACTTCTAAATGCAGTTGGTGGTCCCTTTGGAACATCCCATGCTTTATAATCCATAATTGCAATTTTACCATCTTTTTTAATAATTCTTTTAAGTTCCTCAATTGCATCATCAATAGTTCTTGAAGCTTTAAATCCGTGAAAAACATTAACCATCAAAACAACATCGACAGACTCATCTTCAACACCCGGAATTCCTTTAGGAATATCTGCTTCAATATTAATTAAATTTTCAACATTGTTTTCATTTTTATATGTTTCCATATCTTCAATAGACGCTCCATAAACATCAACTGCATAAACAGTGCCTTTTGGAAGATAGTCCTCAATTACTTTTATTGCAATGTGGCCATCACCACACCCAGCATCCATGAAAGTTTCATCACCTTTAAGATTCAACTCATTTAAAATTTCATCAGAATCTAAAAAATGTACACTTGAAAATCCATGAGCTCTATGTCCATTCATAAATATATCACCAAATGATTATCTTTAAGAAGTAGTATTTAATAGTTTCAATATGATGATATTTTCATAACAATTCAAAAATAGTTAAAATAAATAAAAAAAGATTTAAGAGGATTATTTTTTCCAAGTTTGTTTAACTCCCCTTCCTCTTTTACTACCAGGTTTAGTGTAACTTCTTTTTTGTCTAGTTCTTCTGTTAGTTCCTTTAACTTTAGCCATATTTTCCCCTCCTTCCAATTGATAATAATAATATTAAAATTATATCTATAACATAAAAATATTTGTTTTTAATATATTTAAAAGTTTTCTTTATGTAGTATATTCTGCATTGATTTTAACATAATCATATGTTAAATCACAACCCCAAGCAGTTGCTTCACCATCACCTAGATGCATGTCAATATTTACTTTAACATTTTTTGATTGCATTATTTTTTCAGCTCTTTTAAGATTTGGAGTATTTTCAAATGCTAAAATTTTACCATTACAAACAAGATCCACATCATCTGAATCATCTGCAATAGCTATTGTTACAATATCAGGATTCAAATCACAACCTGAATAACCAATTGCAGATACAATTCTCCCCCAATTTGGGTCACCACCAAATACTGCAGATTTAAATAAATTTGAGGATATGATTGATTTTGCAGCCAATTTTGCATCTGTTTCATTTTTTGCACCGTAAACATTAGCTTCAATGAATTTAGTAGCGCCTTCACCGTCACGAGCCATTTTTTTAGCTAAATCAATGCAAATATAATTTAGAGCTTCTTGGAAATTAGAATCCAATTTACCTTCATTTACAACTTCAACATTAGATGTACCATTAGCCATCATCAGACAGGTATCATTAGTGCTTTCATCCCCATCAACAACAATCATGTTAAAACTGATATCTGCAGATTTCTTTAATGCTTTATTAATTTCATCAGATGGAATTACAGCATCAGTTACAATAAATGAAAGCATGGTTCCCATATTTGGAGCAATCATTCCACTTCCTTTAGTAATGCCTGCAATTTTAACAGTTTCACCAGTGGTTAATGTAACTTCAATTGCACATTCTTTTGGGAAAGTATCAGTTGTCATTATAGCTTTTGCAGCGGCCAGGGAATTTTCAGGGCCGTTTCCTAATTTTGAAAGTGATTCATAAGCAACTTTAGAAATAATATCAATCGGCATTTCCCGGCCAATGACTCCTGTTGAAGAAATAGCAATTTCATCCTTAGGTAGATTTAAATCATTAGACACTAATTCAGCTAAGGTTTCACAATCTTTAAATCCTTTTTTGCCTGTAAAACAATTAGCATTGCCGCTATTTACAAGAACGGCTGAAATAATTCCTTTTTTAAGTACATTTTTAGTATAGTTAACTGGAGCTGCAACTACTTTATTAGAAGTGAAAACTGCAGATGCTGTACTATTTGGTGAATAGATAATTGCAACGCCAAATTTACCTTCACGAGCTCCAGATACCATAAGATTTTCTATAACAGAAAATCCACCAGATAAATCTTTAATAAACTCCATAAAACTCACAAAAAATTAATTAATATGATGGTTTAACAGTAACATTTAGTTCAGTTAATGTTTCATTACTATTAAAATCAACACCATCTACTTCTTCATCATAAGTAAAATTATCAGTCTCATTTAAATTAGTAGTCATCTCTTCAGTAACATTCTTCCAATGAGGACCATCATCATTATCAAAACTTAATGATACCCCCATTCCTGCACCAACAACAAATGCAACTAAAGCTAAAATAATAAGAAATACAGTAACATTGCCCCATTTACTTTGTTTGCGTGAACGTTGAGGTTGACGTTGAAAATTAGGTAAATTTAATTTTCTTTTATTAGAATGCTTTGGACGATTACTATTTGGAGAAAATAAAACCCTCTTATCATCTTTTTTTCTTCTCATATTACTTCACTTCTTTATTTATTAAGCTACAAATGCATAAACTAATGCTATTATAACACCTATGAAACTAAATACTCCAAGCCCTAAAATGGACATTATAAATGCAAATATAAACACAAAAACAAAAACACCAATTAATTTTGCTTTTTCATTTTCTATTAAATTAATTAAAGTTCTTGTAAATTCAGACGGAATATTATATGCATACAAACCATTTGCTAATTCAAATACAACCAAAGACAATGGTGCAGTTGATTTTAAATCATCAACAAGTTGGGCTCTCTCACCTGCTTCCCTTCTACTTCTACCAACACCTGCCCTTATTTTCGCACCATTATCAAGTGCGAACCATGCTGCATCAAGTCCAGCGCGTATTGCTAAGTCTTTAGATGGAAACCTTGCAATAAAATCATCCCCACCTTCACGATACCCTTCTAACTCACCATTACATTCCGTTTCAATGAAATTTTTAATACCTGTCATCAAATCAACAAGTTGATTACGACCATTTTTATCAATGAATTTAGTCGAATCGATTAAATCAATGAATAAATAATTTTCCAAGTCAACAGGCCTTGATTCTTGAAGTAAAAATGGAGAATCAAAAACAAGCGCATATTCCCCACCTAACTTAGTAAATGCAATACCTGGAAAACTGCCTACGTTTTGAGTATAATGTATTGCTCTTTCAATAGATGCCGCACCAGTCATTCCAACAGCAGAAATTACTTGAATTCCTTCAGACAAACCAATACCAATTAATTCAATAGCTACACGAATCGCATCATTTTTACTTAGCATTTTAGCAACTAATTCTGTTGCAGTTTTTTCTACAACTTCCCCTTTTTCATTTTCAATGATTTTTACAAAAATATTAATTAAATGAGAAGGATTTTGAAGTTCGATGTAAAAATAACGATCATTGCCCATGATAATATTACTTACTAATGCATATTCTTCAATCCGGTTTTCAGCTGGTTTTAATTCATAAAAATTATAATCTTTTGGAAGGTTTTCCACACCAACATCCCGAATTAAGTTTTCTAAAATGGAATCGGAGGTTATTTCTGCTTTATCAAGTTCAAAAAGAATAGTTTGAGTATAATTAAATAATTCAACATATTCTGTTTCTAGTGAATTTGTTGGAAAAAATTTAGTTCCAACAGAAATTGGAGTTAAGTTAGTAGTTACCTTAATTAAAGATTTAGTTAATGGATTAACCATCTAATCCTCCTCCTTTTTCCAGTTCTATTTCAAAATCACCAGGTTTTTCTAAAAGCATATCTGGTTTTACAGAAACAAATGGGAATTTCCATGATCCGAGCCTTCCAGCAATTGTGCTTGCAATATTCCTTGAATTTCTTTTAATAAATATTTCATCACTATCACATACACGAACTGAAATGTTATATGGAGCATATTCAGTTACTTCATCAGCCAACATAATATTTAATTCAAAATTACCTTGTTTGGTGAATAAATCATTTCTAACTGCAATTAGAGGTTTTTTCTCAAGGCCTAATCTATCTGCAACAGTAACGGATATGTTACCTGCATTTTTAACAGCAAGTTTATAATCTTTAGGATGCACCAATACAAAAATCACATATGGTGCAGCTATTTCAACATCATCAACCATCTCTACAATTTTATTAAACATTGGGATTTTAGAAAAGATGTTTTCAAGTTTGGATTCCGTATTATTCTCATTATCAATGCGAATAATCGCTTGCTTAGCAATATTTAATGGTGAAATTTCTAAACCCTCTTTACCTGTGTAAATTTCCCATTTTTTAAAGTTCAATTCTTTTATAATTTCATCACATATGTGTTGAAGGATGTTTTTATCTTTTTTAGCTTTCTTAGGTTTACCAAATGTTAGTCTATTATTCTCAATTATGAATGGAATCCTAATAGAAGAAATATTCCTAAATTCAGCAGCATAATCCCTAAATTTATCATTTGACAATACTTTTGCTTTTTCACGTGAAGCAATATCCAAAATAAAATGATCTGCATCATTACCTGCAGGGACTTCTTCTACGTTCTCACTTTCCAATAATTTCAAAAATGTTTCTTTATCATCAATATCATGACGAAGTGATGCATCGGCAATTATTACAAATTCATCTTCACCTTCTTCTAATGCCTTAACAGCTGCAAGAATATTAGACATTTGAGGTTGTCCCATTTCATTTTTAACACTAAAAGCTACATTAGAAGCATCTACAACCACTTTCATAATATCACCTAAAACTAATTAATCAAAATAAATAATTCTACATTATATATTTTTGCATTCCATTATTTAAATTTACTTTATAACACATTTCTCGCGTATTTTCCAAATAAAAATTTTTCCCCATTAATATTATTGAGAAAAATTTCTATTTCATCTTCTGTAACATTATATATCATATAAGAATTCTTTATTTTACCTCTAAGCTTTTTAGAACAAAGAGAACCTGCATTAACGACAATAGTATTGTTTAGTTTCCATATATTGGGAACATGTTTATGTCCTGACAATACCAAATCAACTTCATGATTAGTTAATGTTTTTAATACATCCCCTGCATCAGATAAAACATTACGTTCACGTCCTGTTTGAGGAATAGAAATTACATGATGATGTAAAGCTACGATAGAAAAGTTCTCATTAATTGTACATTCATCTAATTGATGTTCTAACCACATATGTTGAGGATTACCAATGTGTCCTCTATTTTCATCCGGAGAGCTGCTGTCAAGACCAATTACAGTCAAATTACCGCCCATAGTTAATTTCCAACTACGCTCCCCAATTAATTCTTCAAAAGTTTGATAACCCAAATTACGAGCATCATGGTTTCCTGGAACAGCAAATAACGGAGCTTCAAACATCTCCAAATATTTAGTTGCTTGTTGAAACTCATAGTAATACCCGCTATTAGTTATATCCCCAGTTAATATAATCATGTCAGGTTTTAAATTATTAATTTCAGAAACAGCTTGCATAAAAATATCTTCATCAAATTCATTTTCACAAACATGCAAATCTGAAATATGCACAATAAGAGTCATTTTATCTATTGATTTAATTTCATGATAGCTTCTGCAAGATCACCTCTACATTCTTCAAGTGCTTCTTTTGCTTTATTTGCAGAAACTCCTGCACTATTAGCTACCATCTCAATATCTTCTTCTGGAATTTCAATTTCATAATCAAGTTCTACTTCATGAGCTTTGCCTTCAACTTGATAAGTTTCTTGACCCATCACATTCATTAAACTCACACTAGGATTGTCAATAATTAACTCTTTTTCATCAAAACGAATAACAACTTCACGAACTCCTTCAAGTTCCTCCATTTTCATACCCATTTTTTTCATTTGCTTTTCCATTTGTTTCATTTGTCTTTTGTTCATACCAGGTATCATAATAGAATCCTCATAAAAATTAGATATTTATAATTATATTATTTATTATAATTAAAAGTTGCTTTAGATATAATAAAAAAAATAAAATTTTAAAAAAAGAAAAGAATCAGTTTGTAAAACCATAACCTTCAGTTTCAAATGTTTTTGCAACATCTTTTAAAACTTCAGGAATATTGATTTCTTGAGGGCATTCCTCAATACATAATTCACATTCAGTACAATCTGAAGCAATTCCAACACCAGGAATTTTAGAATAATTCACATAAGCATTACCTATAGGAGACCAGTCATTTTCACCAAGAATCTTCTCTTTATTGTATAAATCAAAAAGTTTTGCAATATCAATCTCCTCACTGCAAGAATCAACACAATATCTGCATTTTGTACAATCTACAGTAATATTAGCATTAATAATCTCTGAAACTTCACTAATAACATTTAATTCTTCATCATTAAGAGGAGTTGCATTATTAAACTCAACAATATTTTCTTCAACTTGTTCAAGACTGCTTGCACCAGTTAAAACTAGAAATACACCATCCAAATTAGCTACAAATCTCATTGCCCAAGATACAACAGATTTGTCTGGAGCATACTCTTTCATGAGTTTTTCTGCTTCTTTAGGAACATCAGATAAAAAACCGCCTTTAAATGCTTCCATCACCATTATTGGTTTATTGTGTTTTCTTGCAACTTCCCAACATTTCCTAGATTCAATTCCTTCATCTTCCCAATCAAGATAATTAATTTGGAGTAAAACGAATTCCATTTCTGGATGGATTGTTAACATATTATCTAAAAATTCTGCATTAGCATGAGTAGATAATCCTAAATGTTTGATGTATCCTTCTTCTTTTTTCTTATTTGCAAATGAAAATGAATCAACATCCAACCATCCTTTTTCAGAATATCCGCTTACATTATGCATCAAATAATAATCGAAATATTCAACACCGCATCGTTCAAGCTGCTCTTTAAAAATTGGTTCAAGTTGTGATTCTTCGGTAATTGCAAAAGTGGGCAATTTATCGAAGACCTTAAAAGAATCCCTAGGATATCTTTCAACCAGACATTTTCTTAAAGCAACTTCACTTAAACCTTCATGATATGGATAAGCAGTATCAAAACAGTTGAAACCAGCATCCATTAATGCATCAATCATTTTTGTAATTTGATCATAATCTACACTTGAAAAATCATTTTCATCTAAAACCGGGAGTCTCATCATCCCTAACCCTAACTCTACCATTGTAATCCCTCATTGAAATAGAATAAAAAAAATTAGTTAAACATACATTTATTTTGATAATTTACTATATAAACTTATCATATGTTCATATAGATTCTATTAAATTTTTTTCTTCATTCAATAAATTCACTACATAATTTATAGAATATAGAATAATATTTTCATGATTGTCAAAATTACCTTTATTTTCGATTACTTTAATAATTTTAACTTTCATTTCTGAAGATATTCCATAAATTTCAATATAATTTAAAATTGAATTAGAAATATTCGTTGTTTTAGTTTGCATTTGATACAATTCTTTATTATTGTTAGTTAATTCAATATTTTCATGAACCATACTACTTACAGCAAGCAATGATGTTTTGTTAATATTTTTACCCTCACATTTTAATTTAATTAAATTTACAAAACATCTATTTAACACATAAGATGTTTTTAAATTATTCTTGGTCTCTTTTTCAACAGAAAATGGCAAAAATCCATAATTAATAAAGGTTACAACAATCATTGCAACAATAACCCACAGTATTTTTAATAGCCTTAGGTGGTGTGATATACATCAGAGATACTGTAACTGACATTAATGTTGTGAATGAGGATAATTTCAATTTATTTTGAAGTGAAAAAACCATACCAAATAGTGAGGCTATCAATACAATAATCATTGCAATATAAGAAGAAATGGGAATATACTGTAAAGCAATCATGATTACTGCAAATGCAGAAACTCCAATTAATGTTCCTCCCATACGACTTTTAGCAGTATGTGCAACATCATCAATATATGGAAGCATTAATGGAATTGATGCAAAATATAACCATTTTGTATATGGAAAATTAAATATTAATGTTATAACTTCCCATAATGTTAAAACAACAGCCATTTTAAATGCAAAAGTGAATTTAGCTGATTTAAATGAAAATTGTCTTTTAATTAAATGTTTTAATACATTGAATACAACATATTTATTTGGAATTTTCTTCTCTTTTTCTATATTTTTTTTACTTGCTTCGTTTACAATTATTTTTAAGTTTAAAAGAATTAAATTCATTTCTTTAGTTTCACCTGTAATTTCTTCAATTTCTGAAAATTTAAAATTTTTGATATCATTTAAAATTCGTTTAATATGGGTTAATTCATTTACAGACAATTCATAATTAGATAAACTCCAACCGATATATTGAAAAGATTTTAGAATATTTAAGATACATTCATGCTTTTGATTTGGGAAATATTTATATTCAAATTTAGAAAAAATACTCCTATAAAATCCATTAGCTACATTAAAACTATCCATTGAAACTTCCTTTCCATCTAATTTCAAATCAATTGCTTCAAGAAGTTCATTAATCAGTGAAGAAATTGTAAATTTAGATAATTTAGAATATTTTTTACCATTAACCTTTAGATTTAAGCCCACAATGAAAATAGCTCCGATTGCCAAAGATAATAACCTCATCGGCAAAGCTTCAAGAGGTACTGGAATGACTACCATCATAAAATAAATCATTAAAAATGGCAAATAAACATGAGTTCCGAACAAATGATAAGATGTAAATGTTGTTCCAAATACTATGAAAAATGTTAAAATACAACCAAAAGCAGTTATAGGATTATTAAGATAAGATGCAAATCCTAAAATCATTAAAAGAGAAAATACTTTAATAAAGGATAATTTAGGATTGTATGATAAATCATTACCTAAATTTAATAACGCTGCAACAACAACCATTAAACCAATTACAATATTAACTTTTCCAAATACCAACATATAAAAAATCATGACAAACATCATGAGAAAAAACATGCTCAATTTCAATTTTAAAGCGTTATTCATTTGCAAACCTTTCAATTAATTGTTCAATGAAAATATATTTAAATAAAGTTTTTAATAATAATTTCTATGACAATTAAAAGGTGTAGTTGGGTAACTGATGAAGAAATCTATATTAAATATCATGATGAAGAATGGGGAGTCCCAACACATGACGACCAAGAATTATTTGAAATGCTTGTTCTAGAATCATTCCAAGCAGGCCTTTCTTGGATTACAATACTTAAAAAAAGAGAAAATTTCAGAAAAGCATTTGATAACTTTGATTACATGAAAATTTCTGAGTATAAAGAAGATAAAGTTAATGAATTAAAAGAAAATAAAGGAATTATTCGCCACAAAGGAAAGATTAATGCTGCAATCAATAATGCTAAAATATTTATGGAAATTCAAAATGAATTTGAAAGCTTTGATTCATATATTTGGGGATTTAGCAATGGGAAAATAATTAAAGCTGAATTTAAAACTGAATCTGAATTATCAAAAACCATTTCAAAAGATTTAAAAAAACGTGGAATGAAATTTGTAGGTCCAACAATAGTCTATTCATATCTTGAATCTATTGGAATTATTGATAATCATCAAAAAAGTTGTTTTAAATTTAATAAAACTGATTAAATATTATGAAACAATGAAAACTAATTTAAATGCACCAAAATATTTTTTTAAATACAAATAACTGCAAGACCATATATTCCAAATAATAAAAAGCATTTTATTTCATTGCATGTTTTAATATCCTGAAATATAGACATTATTAAAATTAAAAAATAATAAAGAAATGCAATATTATAATATCAACATGTTTTTAAAACAACTAAGCAAAAGACACGCAAACTAGCGGTTTAATAAAATAAAAAAAGTATTAAAAATAATACCTTAAAATTTAAATTGGAACTTCACTATCATCTAATGTCTTAGACATTTCAACTTTAAAAATCCTATCAGAATCATTTAAAGAACCACTAGACACTTTAATTACATTTTCACCAGTAGTGAATTTTTGAGTATCAAAAGTAAACACCCCAACACCATTTATAACATCAAACACAATTTCAACATTGTCATTTAACGTAGCATACATATTAAATACTGGCAATTTTGAGGCAACTTCATCATTTTTATAAAATGTAATAGAATAAGTACCTGGATTCACACAAGTTATCTCTTTAAATGCAATTCCTGTTGTATTAATTCTTGGACACATTGTTCCATAACCAACAACCCCAGTATCATTATCCCATGTAACAATCAGATTTTTACCATACCAATTAGCACCTAATTTTAATTTTAAAGAATCATTAAATGCACCAGGACCATAAATTCCTGCAGGGTTTGCACTTAATTCACCTAAAATCATCATACTTGGACCTCTACCATTTCTATATATTGCATTATCAGTCACAACAGGTTCAATAGCATTTTTAGCCAAATCATAACCTTCATTAAACCTAATTCCCTCAAGTACATTATCAGAAATTAAATTACTAGTTATTAAAATACCTGTTGAATAATTTGCATCAATGGAAATCCCTAAATGATTCCAAGAAATATTATTTTTAGCAATTGTTACATTTACTGCAGAATTATTTAAAAATACACCATATCCGCGCGGACCTTCAGGAACTAAATTTGTATATAAACCAATACTTTCAGAAATCATATTGTTTGTAATGTTAGAATTTGAAACATTAAATCCATACTTAATCCCATAATTATTTTCTTTTAACACATTTGAGTTAATACTTAAATTATTAGAATTTGAAACAAAAATTCCACTTTCAAATGTGTTGATTGAATTATTAGAAATTTCAACATTTTTTGAGTCAATAACATTTATCCCATACCCTGGAAGAGAAATTGTACTCAACATATATTCACCTATTTTAGATTGATCCAAACGATTTAAAATATTATTTTCAAATATTACAACATTAACAGCATTGTTAATCTCAATTCCATCATAAGAGTTTCCAACAATGGATAAATTACAAATTTTCACATCAGATGCTAAAACTTTAAATACTGGACTCATTGATTTAGCATTTAAAGTAATTCTATTTTCAGAGTAAATATTTAATGGTTTGTTAATATTTAATGAAATATCATTATAACTGTTCCCTAAGAATTCAACATTACTTCCATTTTTACAATCATCGAAAATTTTTTGAATTTCAGAATTTGGCAAACTTGCATCAACAAATACAACATTTGTTTTATTAGAAATTGTAATCATGTTTGTATTGGATATAGATTTATATTGATTATTTCCACAATATTTTGAGATTATTTCAAAAGATCCTACATTTGCATCTAAATTAACAGAAGCAATACCATTTTCATCTGTTATTTTTGTTAAATTTTGATTATTAAATAAAAAAGTGATATTCTGATTTGATAATGTTTTACCAGATTTATCTTTAAGAGATATGGTGAAGTTTTTAGTTGAATCAATAGCAAATGTTTTATTATAACTTATTAGCTGAGTAGATATTTTTGAAACTGTTATGGTGCCTGTTGCTTTACTAGATTTATAATATCCATTTCCAGAATATTTCAATATAACAGAATAAACATTTTCTGATGAAAATTTAACATTAATACTAGCTTGACCTTTACTATTAGTTGTCTTAGAATATGTTTTGCCATTAAGAACAATGGTAATCTTTTGTTTGCTTAAAGCTTTTCCAGCACTTGTTTTTAAAGTTGTAGTGTATACTTTCTTCTCATATGGAAGAATTGTAACTTTAGGAGCTGTAAATTTAGTAGATGACTTGGCAACTACAATTTTACCATTTGAAGAAGTTTTTTTATAAATTTTACTTCCTTTGTAAATTGCAGATACTTTATAGGCTCCAAGTTTTGAGAATTTAACTTTAATTGCAACATTACCTTTACCATTTGTTGTTTTAATATAAGTTTTACCATTTAATTTAACAGTGATTTTTTGTTTTGCAATTCCTTTACCATTAGTATTTTTTAGAGAAATTGTGTAATATTTATATGTTTTTGGAAGAATTGTAACTTTAGGAACTGTTAATTTAGCAATTTTAGAGGAATATTTAACAATTATTTTATTTGTTTTTGAAACCGCTTTGTATTTACTATTTCCTTCAAAATTAACATGAATATAATAAGTTGTTTTTTTAGTAAATTTAAGTTTAAGTTTTGCAACACCATTTTTATTTGTTTTTACAGTGTATATTTTCTTATTAAGTTTAAAAGTCACTTTTTGATATGAAATTCCATGACCTGATGCATCTTTTAAAGTGATAGAATAATATTCAGCAATATTTGGAATCATATACACATTTGAAGATAGAATTTTAGTAGATATTTTTTTGACGGCAACTTTAGCTTGAGCACTACTGGAAGTATAATCAATATCATCACCAATATAATTGACAGCTATTGTATAAGTTCCTTCTTTTGATTGTGAAATCTTTATTTTAGCTACACCATTAACATCTGTTGTAGCACCATAAGATTTACCATTAATTTTGAAGTTTACTAACTCATTTGCAATAGCATTACCAGTTAAATCTATTAAAATTACTTTAAAAATTGCATTTGAGTTAGGATATGTATTTAAATTAGAAACAGTGACTTTTGTTTCAGTTACATTTCCTGGGATGAATTTATCATCAATGCTGAATAATTTATATGGACTATACATATTAGAATATATGTTATTGCCGATACCTGGGAAACTTGCAAGTAAAATATTATCAGATTCCTTAAACTCATCCGGGTAAAATCTCACAGTTGCAGTACCATTTTTCATCATGACAACTTTAGAAACATCATCTTCTTGAGGAGCTTTTTGTTTACCATTATTATCCGTGTTATTTTTCATTAAATAAAAAGTAACAGGTACAGAACTAATCTCTTCAGCTAAATTTCCATCAACATCAACTATTGAAATTGAATATACTCCTTTTTTAACTTGAGTAATTTCACTTAAATATAAATTATAATTTCCAGTTTTTGTCCATGGAGTTACACCATTAGTGGGGAAAGTGAAATATATGTTTGGACATTGCAAAAATTGATTAATAGCTAATACATAACCCATAAATGTTCCACTTTGATGACCATAATAATCTCCATTATCCTCCCCAACATAAGTATAAGTATCTGTTTCAGGATTATATGTATTATCACCCTTTCCAGGACGATATTCATAAACTTGATGCCATACTGGCCTATCTTGATTATCCCCACCAATCATATAATTATTATTAATTACTTGTTTATTCTCCCCGCCGTTTACAAATAAATTTTTAACACGATGATCATTGAAAATATTGTAGTTACCATTCCTATCTATGAAATTACCTTTAATTTCCATTTTAGTTATATTACAATTTGTATAAACACCATATTTATCCGAAAGTCCGATATAATTACTGATAATATAAACATGATTAGCTACGGTTAAATTAATACCAACATGCCCTTTAGAAATGTTATTAGAAAGAATATTAATATTTTTACTTGAACCTGAAATTGCAATTCCTGAAATTTTATTATTAGTAATATTATTAGAAACTAAGTTAATTTTATTAGAGTCAATAACATTAATACAATATTTTGCATTATCAATGAATGAATCACTTATGTTGACATTTTCAGAATCTAGAATTCGAATCCCATTAAATGCTTTTGATATTGAGACATTTTCAATTACTGTGTTTTTTGTATTTTCCACTCTAATTGCATCAGAAGACAATCCATTATTATAAATAACACAGTTTTGAATTTTAACATCATCCGCCCCTCTTACAAGAATTCCATAATCATCAGCTTTAGCAACATCATTTCGTATAGTAAAACCACTGATTACAGTCCCACTAGCTTCAGGAGAAATATAAAAAATACCCCTATGTCCAGATACAGCATCACTACCACATGGTTCCATAGTTGTTCCAACATTACTTATTATTGTTAATTTTTTATCAATAATAAAGTGACAGTGCACATAACTTGTCCCATTGATAATTATTGTATCTCCTGCCTTTGCATTATTGATTGCTTTTTGTATTGTTGAATCATCCATTTCATTGTGATCTTTTTCAACTTCTTCAACAATTATAGTATCCGATAAAGGAGAATCTTCACTAAAACTTAACTTATCTAAATTCACTTCGATATTCTGACCTAAATTTGATTTATCAAAATCACTTGCAAAACTTGATAAATCATCTGTTAAATTACTATCATCTGAAAAAGCTGAAACTGAATTAGTACAAATAAGAACAACCAATATAAACGATAATAATACTAAAATTTTATTAATTTTCATAGTTTTTACCACAATTAATATCAATATATAATATTATAACTATCGATATATTTAATATATTTGATTTATTTAAAAAAATAAGTAATAAAATTAAATTTTTTAAAATAGATTTGAATAGATATTCATATTGAATTAAAAAAATAATGAGAGTAAATTCTCATTTTATTATTTTATTTTTAGAGTTGTTTTAACCTTTGAATTTAAATAGTTAACAATAACTGAATATTTACCCACTTTTAAATTCTTAAAGCTAACAACTGCCACCCCTTTTTTATTAGTTTTAGCAGTGTAAGTTTTACTCTTAATTTTAAAAGTAATTTTTTTACCTGCAATTGGTTTTCCATTGCTTATTTTTAATGAGACAGAATATGTAATCTTTTTAGATTTTTTCTTAGTGATGCTTTTAGCATATAATACTTTTTTAACAGTTATACTATTTTTAACTGTAAATCCTTTATATGTTGTAATAATTGAATATTTACCTGGAGTTAAACTGAATAATTTAGATACAAAACCATTTTTATTAGTTTTAACAGTGTATTTTTTACCTGCAATTTTCATAACCACAGCTACATTTGCGCCGACGATTTTTCCATCAACACCAACAACACGAACTTTATAAGTAACTTTTCCATTATAATCAACAACAATGTTCTTATTATCAATTATTCTTTTATTTGTTGGAGTAATTTTTAAAATAATACTTTGATTATCAATTTTTGCTGAAATAGATGTGATTAATGGAATATTTTTATTCATAGATTTAAATCCATTAGATATAGTAACCTCACCGTAATTTGACAATGCTATTTTAAAAATAGGCAACAATTCTGTTGAGTTAATTTTATAAACATTACCCATTTTATCTTTAACGTTATCGAAATTTATATTCAAAATAGAATTTTTATATTGAATTAATTGATTATTACTTGAAAAACTCATAATAATCCAATTAAAATCATCAGAAGTTCCCATGTTCAATAATTTTTCAAAATCAGGATTATTACTGCCCCACCAATTATTTGAAAGAGATATATTTTCAACACCTTTATTGAAAATTGCATAACCATTTTTGTCATGATTATTATAGATAATCGAATGGGTTACAGTCGTATCTCCTCTAAGTATTAATGCTCCACCATTATTTCCAGCGAGATTATTCTTAAAAATTGAACCAATAATAATCAATTTACCATTGCTGTCAATAGCACCACCATTATTAGTAGCAACATTATCAGTGAAATTAGATTTGATTATAACTAAATTACCTGAATTATCAATAGCTGCTGCACCATATGCTTTATTTTTATAAAACAATGAATTTTTTATAGTTAAATTACCAGAATTATCAATAGCTGCACCATAACTTCTTGCATCATTTGAAATAAACTGAGAAGCATCAATTAATAAATTTGCATTATAATTAAAAATACAACCCCCTTCATCAGCATTTGTGTTGAATTTGAATAATGAATTTGTAATATTCACATCACCTTTACTAAGCATTAGAACACAATAGTTACGTTTAACATAATTTTTGATAAATTGAGAATTATCAATTATTAAGTCATTTGTAGAATAAATTGCTCCTGCTTGTAATGCTTTATTTGATTCAAAAAGAGAATTTTTAGCATTGACTAATTTTTCATTATAAATAGCTCCACCAAATTGTTTAACTTCATTTGAATTTAAAACAACATTATCTATAAATGAATTTAAGTTATTATAAATAGCTCCACCCCAACTATCAGCTGTATTTTCAAAAAATTGAGAATCTTTAACTGTTAAATTAAGTTCATTATAAATAGCTCCACCTTTATAAGCATTATTTGAATTTAAAATACTGTTTTGAATATTTGCAGTTCCAGTACTGTAAATTGCTCCACCTTTAGAAGCAGAATTATTATTAATAATCACATTAGTGAAATTTACAACAACACCCCTAAATCCATAAATATAACAACCTCCACCTGATGTATTAGCGATGTTGTTACATATATAAGTATTTTTTACTGTTGAAGACAACAAAGCAAAGTAAATTCCACCCGCACCATATTTTGCAACATTATTATTAACAATGGAGTCCTGTAAATCAATAGATCCCATATTTATATCAATACCTGCACCACGGTCAGCCAAGTTATTTATAATAGTGGCATTTTTAATTTTTGCAGTAGCTTTTGCTTCAACAGCGATTCCACCACCCCAATGAGCAGAATTATTTTCAACAAAACAATTTTCAGCAATTAATGTAAATTCAGATACATAAATTCCTCCACCTTGTTTTGCAGTATTATTTATTAATACTGTATTATACACTTCACAAGAACCCCAACTTTTAATTCCTCCTCCTAAATCATAAACATTATTTGCTATGAATCTGGAATTGTAAATATACATGCCACCTCTATTATTATAAACTCCACCACCACGAGCTGCAGAGTTATTAATAAATGTGCAATTATAAACTAAAAATTCACCAAATCTGTTATAGATTGCTCCACCTTCAAGACAATCATTATTTGTGAATGTTGTATCAACAATATTTAAATACCCGACATAATTATCAATAGCTGCACCAAAACTTCCGCAATTTTTATCAAATAAAGAATTTGAAATAGTTAATTTACCAGTACCCTCATTACGTATAGCACCACTTTCAGCATAGTTACTGGAAATTTTAGAGTTGGTAATATTTAAAATACCTAAATTATATATCGCTCCACCTTTAGTTTCATTATAACCATTAGTAAGAGTTAAACCATTGAAATTAACTTTAACATCTTTAGAGATTAAAAAAATACTTGATTTGTTACTTGCATCCAAAATAGTCTTAGAAGAATCAACCCCATAAACATTAACAGATTTATTAACAATTATTGGAGATCCACTACCCTGATAAGTTTTATTTTCTAAATATATCGAATCACCAGGATTTGCATTATCAATTAAAATCTGAATAGCTTGAAAATCTTCATTCGTTGCATTTTCTGTTACATTATTATCCTCAGCACAGACCACACCAATCAAGAATATTGAAAAAAACAGTGTAAATAAAAAAATCACCTTAAATTTATTTATTTTACTCACCTCCAAAATAATTTAATTTAAGAAGAAAATATGTAAATTAAATTATTCAGAATTATACTAAATCCAAACATGAACATGAAATTACATATCAGTACAATAATATTTTGTATCAATATATAATATAAATATTATCGTTTATCGATTTTTTAAATATAGTTAAATAATTTTTAATAATTATTTAAATCAAAATATTAATTTCAATTCAAATATAAAATATAATAATGAATTATTTTATTTAATAAATATATTATAATTAGAATTTTAATATTTAATTCAAAATATAAAATTTAAAAATTATTACATAACGAATTTTAACACAAACGATATAAATATTATTATATATTGAAAAACAAATATTAAAGTACCAAAAAACCATTTCTATAATTAATTTAAAGGAGGTGGAAAAATCAAATTCAAGAAAGTAATAACAGTAATCACATTTTTAATTGTATTAATTTCAATTGCAACAGCAAGTGCAACACAAGATAATCAAACTTCAGATACGAATGATACTCCAATTAATGAAAAACAAACATCCTCTTTAAAAGTGAGTATCAATGATAATCTAGGAGATGCATCATCAGATTTAGAAAATGAAATCATTAATTCAAAAAATGGAGATATAATATTGATAAAACCTGGAACATATAATATCCACAATATAACCATTACCAATAAAACTATCACACTCCAAGGAATTGGAAATCCAAGTGATATTATAATTGATGGAGGTAAACAGTCAAGTATTTTTTTGATAAACAATATTACTACCTGCGTAACATTTAAGAATTTAACATTCATTAATGGTTTATCCTACAATTTTGGTGGTGCAATATGCATTAATACAGGTAGTGTTTATATAGATAACTGCCAGTTCATCAACAACACAGCACTCAACAATACCAATGCAGGTGCCATATCCAATTACGGAAATGAAGATAACAAAGCATACCTCCTTGTAAACAACACCTTATTCATGAATAATCATGCAGACCATGATGGAGGGGCTGTAACAACATGTTACGCTAATTCTGACATGTATAATTGTGTATTTATAAATAATACTGCAGTTAGAGATGGTGGAGCAGTGCGAGTTAGTGTTTATGGGTATGGCCATGTAGAAGATTGTATTTTTATGTACAATCATGCTGATGAGTGGGGCGGAGCATACTACAGTTGGTCAGGTACTTCTAAAATCAATAGATGCATATTTATGAACAATACTGCAGGAACAAATGGTGGAGCAGTAATGGTTTCAGGCAATTTAGACCTTGAAAATTCAATTATTGTAAACAATAGTGGTGGAAAAACTGGAGGTTCATTCTACATTCAAGAACCAATGTATCAAGCAAAAACCTATATTAATGTTAACAATAATTTAATTACAAATAATTCTTCACCTAAAGGTCAAGAAATCTATGTAAAATGGAGACATTCACAAAACTTATACCCTGACTTTAATGATAATGATTGGGGAAGCGAAGATCCAAATGATTACAAAATAAATGACCCGGATAATGTTACTGCAAGAAGTAAAGTGAAAACTACAACTGATAAGTCCAATTTATTAGATGAATTGAATTTCAATGCATTAAACAAATACTATGATTTAATTAAAGATTACTTCCCAGAAAACTATTTAGAAAATATCAAAAAACAAGCAGAATCAAAAGCTAATCAAAATAAAGAAAACAATAAGAACAATACTCCAAATAACAAAGACGAACATGGACTTAAAGATTCAAACAATACCAAAAATAGTTTAAATGATTCTAAAATAATATTATCCAATAAAACAACCGAAAATATAGAAACAGAGAATTATTTAATTTCTTCTAATTCAACCACACCCATAGGAGATGATGAAAAAGCATATGAATTAAATGAAACAAAAAGTGTTTCCAAATCCCAATCTCCAAGATTACTATACTTAGTTATTTGTTTAGTAATTACAATAATAGCATTATTTATTGGATATGGAAAAGAAAATTCAAAGGATAAATAGTTATTTAATTATTTATCTGTCTTTTTCTATTTTTAAATGAATTTTAAAATCAGTGAAAAAAAATAATAGATGATTTTAAAGTTTAGATCTCATCTCATTTATATCATCACGATAATAAAATCCTATTGTTAATAATATTAACAATACTATTAATGAAAGACCTTTAACTATAAAAAATTCATCATCTTCAATTATAATTTGTTTTGCAATAGATTGTGAGCCTGAATTTGCTCCACCACTAATCTCAGATGCATCAGCTCGAGCCATGCTTTGCGAAGTGTCATAACTTTGAGATACATCGTTTGCTTGATTTACTGGATTACTATTTGGTTCCATTTTTTTACTATTTGAGCTATTTCCAGAATCATCACTAGATTTTTGTGAAGACCCATTACCATTATTTGCATTTCCACCTTGACCATTTCCATTGCCTTGTCCTCCACCATAATCTATGTTAGGATAATCATATGTTGGAGATTGACCATTTTGTGGAGTTTTAGTTGGAGAATTCGAATCATAAACATTTTTTCTGCTTGTGCGATCCACAGTAGACTTAATAATATCTGCATCAGAAGCCGTGACAGTAAATGTTCCTATTCCTCCTTTAATCATAACAGTTGCGATTTTACCATCATTGGTTTTATATTTTAACTCCCTATCAGGGAGTAAACTTGCAATATTGCCATTAGAATCAACAAAAGTTGCTTGGAATTGATTTTTTCCAATTTGAGTTACAGTAAATTTTAAATTATTTGTTTTGATTTTAGGACATAATAATCCATCATCAGTATACCAATTATCTCCTACAGATAAAGGATTAACACCATTATATGATTTAGCTTCAATTTGAACATGAGCATTTCCATAAATTGCATTATAAGTAATTTCTTGGTTTTTCTTTTGAACATGATCCTCATCGAATCTAACACCAGTATAACTATTAGTTATAATATTAGATTGAATTTTGTAGGAACCTACAACATTAACAGAAATACCACTTTCATCATTTCCAACAATTGTATTTCCTTTAATGTTAATATTATCTTCTGCATTATTTACAGAAATACCATCCCATTTATTATTATTGATAGTGTTTTTAGTAATATAAACATTTTCAGGACCATTTTTATAAGAATTACCATTGAATTTGTTTGTTAATAAAATACCATAACGAGCATTGTTTGAAATAGTGTTACTATCGATATATGTAATATCAGATTTTGTCAATACAATTCCATTTGCATTATTATTGTTAATTACATTATTGATTATGTAAGATTTCTCTGTTGAATAAAGAATAATTCCACATTTACCATTTTTAACAATATTATTACCAGTAATATTGATATATTTAACATTAAATGCCGTGATTCCTACTCCATCAGCAGTAATGTCATTATTTAAAATTCTTACGTAATTCGATCCATCCACTACAACACCATCACCATTTCCTTGAATTTTAAATCCTTTAACAATTGAATAAGAAGCTTCTTTTCCTTTAATTGTAATTGTTGGAGATGATGAACTTGATTTTAATACTGTATTAACAGTAGAAATTAGTGTAAGACGTTTATTAATCACTAAATTGATATTTGAATAACTATTTCCTTTAAATAATATCACATTACCTTCTTTAGCATCATCAATTATATTTTGAATTTCAGCATTGTTTAATCCATCTTCTACAATGCGAGTATTATCAATAGTAATTGTTGTTGATTTTGATGAAGATTTATAATTAGAGTCTCCAACGAATTTAGAAATGACTTTATATGAACCATCAGCCAAATTAATTTGAAGTGAAGAGATACCCTGTGAATCAGTATTTTTATCATAACTAACCCCATTAACTGTAAATATCACTTTAGCATTTGGAACTGATTTGTTATTTTCATCAGACAATTTAATTTTAAAATAGTCCACAGTACCATCAAATGTAGTATTACTTACCACATCAATATGTGTGCTAATTTTATCTGAAGTACTAATCAAATTAACACTATCAGTTTTTTCCAAATAATCAAAATTACTATTTTGAAAAGTAAAATCTGTTGAATTAGATATATCCTGAGCAAAGCAAATGTTTAATGAAAATAACAAGCATAGAACCAATATAATCACGAAACATTTCCTCATATTTCACCTCCCTAATCCATTAATTACATAATAAAAACCATTGGTAAATAGGAACATTTAAAAATATCAATATTTTCATTGATAATTAAATCAAATATTCCACCCATAGATCCATTATTATAATTTAATATTTAACCAACATGAATATATAAACATATCGAAAGAAATTATTAAAAAATTAATTAAACATATAATTGATGTTAAAATAATTAAAATAAATTTAAAATTAATTTTAAAGTATAATATAAAAAATATAAGTAGTTAAAATAAAAAATAAAAATTTTAAAGAATAAAATAGAATAATGTTATAAATTAATCTTCAATTAATTCATAATATGATCCTTCAGCACAAGACCTGCAAATAGGTTTACCGCCCCTAAGTATATGACGACCATCAGATACTTTTTCACCACATACAGAACAAAATGTTGTTGTATAAGGTTTGCCAGGCATATCTCCAGGATTTAATTCGATTTTTACTTTATTCACTTTAAATAGCTCTTCAGGGAGAGTTCTTCTAAAACGATCAATCATTTCTTCTTTTGTTTCTTCATCTTTGAATTTTTTATTAGCATCTGCATCAGTAATCCTTAAAGCTTCACCAGTATCCTGATTATAAAAAGTAGCTGCAAATTTACCATAATACATTTGTTTAAGAGTTCTTTTACCCATAGAACAACCAGTAACAGACTGAACTGCATCAGACATACACCTGTCAATTTCTAAAAATACAATTAAATTTTTATGTTTTTGATTGAACTCCATTCCAAGCAATTCAAGCCCATACATTGCCAATTTAGTTCCTATTGCAATTCCACCACATATATGACCGTGAAACTTCGCTGCTTTTGCTAATTGTTCATCATAATCTTGTTCATTCATATAATCACCTTATAAACTTAATTCAAAGTTTGTTTTTAAAGGAACACAAACTTTTCTTTTATTTTCCAATTCAATTAACTTTACATCAATTGAATATGCTTTTTTTAAATTTTCTTCAGTTACAACATCATTAGGACTTCCAAAATCTATAAAACAACCATCTTTCATAATAGCAACTTTATTTGAACTTAAAAAAGCATGATCAGGAAAATGAGAAGACATGATAATTGAAAGTCCGGATGCCGCCAAATTATCAATAATTTCCAAAAGTTTAATTTGATTTCCAAAATCCAAATGAGAAGTTGGTTCATCCAATATCAAAATATCAGGTTGTTGACATAATATTCTTGCCAAGAATACTAATTGCATCTCACCACCACTTAAGTTAGTGTATTCTTTATCTTTGAGATTGTCAATACCCAAAGTCTTTAAAGAATTTAATGCAATTCCCATGTCTTTTTTTCTAGGAGCATCAATTAAATTTAAATATGGTGCTCTTCCCATAAGCACAACATCAATTACTTTAAATGGAAATGAAGGTGCGTGATTTTGAGGGATGTAACCAATATTTCTAGATATTTCTTTAAATGATAATTTTTTAATATTTTTCCCTTTAATTAAAATTTCACCAGAACCGATTTCATGTAATCCATTAAGACATTTTATTAACGTTGTTTTTCCAGTACCGTTCGGCCCTAAAATACACAATACATCTCCTTTTTCAATTGAAAAACTAATATCTGAGAATATTTCATTGCCATCATACGAAAATGAAATATTTTTAACCTCATAAAAATTATTAGTTATGCCCATTCAGAATACCCCCTTTTAAGTAAGTATAAAAAAATAGGAACACCTATAATAGCTGTCAATATACCAATCGGAATTTCAATTGAAATTATGGCTCTTGAAATATTATCAATCAATAACAGGAAACTTGCGCCAAAGCTTAATGAAGCGGGGATTAATATCTTATTATCAGGACCAACTATCATACGAGCCATATGTGGAATAACAAGACCAATCCAACCAATTATTCCACTTACAGAAACTGCTGCAGAAGTTAATAAAGTACAACCTGCAATAATCAATAGCCTTACTCTTGTTGGATTTAAACCCAAAGATTGAGCTTCTTCATCACCCATAGCAAGTAAATTCATATGCCATCTAAGAGTTAAAAGAATAATCATACCAACAATTATTGGAATAATAATCATTATTAATTGATCCATCGTAATAGAAGCCAAACTTCCCATTAACCAGTAAACAATCTCGGGCAATTTATCATCTGGATCGGCTATAAATTTAATAGCTGAAATTAATGCACTGAAAAATGCAGAGATTGCAACTCCAGATAATACCAATATTAAAATTCCACCAGCTTTATATGCTCTTGAAATTAAATAAGTGACTGAAACAGAAATAATTCCAAAAGCAAATGCAAATATTTGAGTTACAACACCTGCACCACTTATTAAAATTGCCAATGCCGCCCCAAAACCTGCACCATTAGACACACCAAGTAAATCCGGAGAGACAAGAGGATTTTTAAAAATACTCTGAAATGCAGCTCCTGCCATCGCAAGTGCAGCCCCAACTACAATAGCTGCAATAATCCTTGGAAGTCTAATTTCAAAGACAATAGTAGTTATAGTTGGTGAAACTTCCAATTGTGGGAATATTGGGCACAATATAGTATTTATCACATCTATTGGACTAATAGGATATCTGCCCAATAAAAATGAGGTGAAAAATAAAATAATAGGGAGAAAAATTAAAAGTATGATACTAATAACATCCTTTGAATCATTATCCATAATATTACCCTATAAATTTGATTCTTTAAGTCCTGAATCAAGTAAAATCTCTTTTGCCTGATTATCATTTAAATCAAAATGATAGAAATTACTATAGAACTCTTTAGTTACATCCACCATATTAATATCTTTATAATCTTCAGGATAGATTACTTTAGCAGTCCATGGAACACCAATAATCATATTAGCACCAACAGGTTTATCAAACCATTTAAATGGAGATTGTGGAGATACATAAACCTTTTTATTTTTAACAGCTTTCAAATGAGCCCAACTTGAATCATTATACACTTTATTATAGAAATGCATATCATTAGTTATTATAACATCCGGATCCAACTTAATTACCTGTTCAATGGATACTTGTACACCTGAAGTAGTATTACCTTGATTTAATGAATCAGCAACATTTTTCCCCCCAATCAAATCAATCAATTGACCATGAGAAGCACCTGACGGGTAAGTTTGTAAACCATCACTACTCGCTGCATAATAAACTGTTTTTTTATTACTATCCACTAATTTAGATGATTTATCATGTACAATATCCAAATATTTAGTATTAAACTCATTAAGTTGATTAGCTTTGTCTTCCGTACCTATAACTTCACCCATGAATGAAATGGAATCTCCTATTTTTTCAACATTTGTAGTGTCTTTAACGGCAAGAACTGGAATTTTGCCAAATTTATCTTGACGTTCCTGAACAGTGAATGCATCACCATCCCCCCCTTCATCAATAGATTCAATCACAATATCGGGTTCAGCAGCAATAAATTCTTCATAGCTCCCATCTTGTGTACCATACCAACCACCAACAACTGGTAAATTGGCATATTCAGATGGCACATATTTCAATTCATCTTCAGTCCATTGGAAGTTAACTGCTTTTAACTTTTCAGGTGAAAGCATATATAATACAGTAGTCATTGGCGGAGAAGTAGCTATAACATTATTAACCCCATTTGGAACTTCAACAGTTCTATTTAACATGTCAGTTATATTTTTAGAGCCTTCTGTTTCCACACTAGAAGGAGTCAAAAATAAGTGAGTGGCAACACCCAACACTATCAAAATAATTAACATTAAAATGATTAATTTTATCTTTTTTTCTATTATAAATCCCCCATCAAAAAATATTCGATAGTAATATATTTTCACTAAGTTATTTAATAAATTTTCTAAAAAATTTTAAAAATAAAATAATTAGATATTTGATTTAAAATTATTATTTAAGTAAATATTAATCATTCAATAAAATATTAATCATTGAATAGTCATTTTTAAATAAAATTAGATAAAAAATTACGTTATTATTTTAATTAATAAAGAGATAAAAAAACCAAATAGTCTTTCTCTAATGTTTAAATATAAAACACATGAATATATCAAATAGAAGTGTAAAAATGTCAAATATCGAGAAAGTTGATGAAATTTTATCAAAAGCAGAAGTATTTTATCTTGCAACAGTATATGGAGAAAAACCAAAAGTAAGGCCCTTAGGATTCCATTTATTAATTGATGGCAAAATTTACTTTGGTGTAGGAACTTTTAAAGAAGTTTATAAACAGATAGAATCAAATCAAAATGTAGAAATAGCTGCATGGGATGGAGAACACTTTTTAAGATACTACGGAGTAGCAGATTTAACCAAAAATGATGCAATTGTTGAAAAAGCATTCGAACTTATGCCTGAAATAGCTGAAATGTATGAAGCTAATGGATGGGAAATGGGTGTTTTCTACCTTAATGATGCAACCGCAGAAATAAGGAACATGATGAATGTTGAAGAGACCTATGAATTTAAATATTAATGTTAAAAAACATTAATATTCTCTTTTATTCACAACTTTCATTAACAATACTTAATGCATTAAGGGTTCTTGGAAACCCAATATAGGGCATGACAACAGTTAATGCCGAAATTAATTTTTCTTTATCATTACCGGCATTCAAATTACCTTGAATATGACCCATTAGTTGGCTTTCACATCCTCCTAAGGATGCCAAAAATACAAAAGTGATTAATTCTCTTTCTTGATCATTTAAACCGTCCCTTGTGTAAAAATCACCAAAACAGAATCCTTCTAAAAATCTATTGAAATGCTGTTGATCGGCTGGAGTGTTATCATTCATCATTTGAATTATTTCAGCACCAAAGTACTTATCCTGAAGTTCACGACCTTTTTTGTGCCTATTTTCCGGATTAGTATTTGATCTATTAGGCAAAGGTAATTCTATGCCTTTTTTATTGAACACCTTAATAACAATCCCAAAAAAGTTGTGTGCACGTGCAAATCCCACATATGGAACTGATTGATAAAGTAATTCTTTAATCTCCTCGGCAGTTAAGTCCATGTCAAGAGCCGCCAGTAAAATCTTTTTAAATGCTTTAGGTGATTGGCATGCAAGTAATGATGCTAATGTCACTAAAATAGATTCTTTTTCAGATAAATTAGAATATTCAAATACTTCACCATAAGCAAATTTTTCAAATATTTCATGAAATTCAGGATCATTTTTTTGAATTCTTCCAAAATTACTAAATAATTCTTTCATGAATTCTAATATTTAAAATTAAATATAAAAAGTTTATTAAAAAAAGAAAAAATAAATAGAGAGTTTAATCTCCATTATTCCAGTTTACAATACCATAAACAACACATAAAAGTGTAGATAAGATAATTCCGACATATACTCCCCAAATCATTGGGTCTTCAATTCCCAAAATCATCATTATGCATCACTTCCTTTTTCATCTATGTTTTCAAATGCCTTGTCAATTACCTCTTGTTCCAAAGGTTTTGTAAGTAAACTTACTACGATTGTGAATATTGCTGAAATTGGAACAGCTATCAACATTACATCAATAAATGGCCATGGTGCAACAGGCAGCAATGTTTCAACACCAAAGACAAATTTACAAATTCCAAGTCCAAGTGCAGTCTTTTTGAATACAAACATTAACCAGAACAAACTGACTAAAGTTCCAGATATAATTCCTGAAATGGCTCCGAGCCTTGTGATTCCTTTCCAGTAAAGTGCTCCCAAAAATACAGGTAAAAATGCCGCTGCACAGATTTCAAAGAATAAACTTGTTCCGAGTGCAACTACACTTCCCGGAAGTGAAAATGCCATTACTAATGCTGAAATAATAGCAATAAGAATACCTACTCTGGAAATACTTACTTGATCTAATTTTTGTTTGGATTTGTTTCTTAATGTACCATAGATATCTACACCAAATGCAGTACCTTGAGTGTGCAATTGAGAAGATATTGTTGACATAGCAGCTGCAATTAATGACAATAAGAAAATGTATACAAACCATTCAGGCAATGCCATTGTAATAAATGTTGGAATAACCTTATCAATGTTTCCTCCAACAACATCTACTGCAATTTTACCTAACTTATCATAGAAATACACATTTGAAAGAGATCCTACAATATATGCAGTAGTTGGCATGATTGCAATGAAAATACCTCCAATTAAAACAGATCTGTTTAATTCTTTATCTGATTTAACTGTCATGAATCTTACAATTAATGAAGGTTGGGCAAGTACTCCAATACCTACACCAATAAGTGTTGAAGATACAAGTGACCACCAAAATGGAGTTCCAAATTCTGGAAATGCCGTCCATCCAGTACCTCCTGTTGCAATTGCATTGGCAGGATATAAATTGACCATATTTGTTAATGCAGTGTTTGCAATATCGATTCCTCCAAGTAACCAATAAACAAATACAAGCAAAAATACCATAGCCACAACCATAATACTTCCTTGTAAAGCATCAGTATACATTACACCACGAATACCACCGAACAATACATAGAATGTAATAATAATTGACAATATAAGCAAAGCAATGCTGAAATCAATTAATAGTGAAGACTCTAAGAATCTTGCAGCTCCAATTAATACTACTGCTGCATAAAGCGGCATTGCACAGAAAATAACTAATCCTGAGAAATAATGGATGAAGTTACTGTTAAAACGTTTACCTAAAAATTCGGGAAAAGTTAATGAATTTAATGCATGGCCCATCCTACGAGTTCGTTTTCCTAAAAATACGAATGCGATAAATACCCCAATGATAATGTTCAAGAATGCTAACCATAAAACACTCATACCATATTCACTAGCAACACCTCCAAAACCAACAATAGCCGCTGTCGAAATAAATGTAGCCCCATAACTCATTGCCATGATGAATGGGTGAGTATCTTTACCAGCAATCATAAAGTCTTCAGAGGAATTAGTTTTTTTGTATGCATAATAACCTACAAAAACAAGTGAAAATATGTAGATTATAAATACGATTGCTAAAATCATTACGTTCATAAATAATTACCTCAAAATAAAAATATAAATAAATATTATAATATTTACATTATTAGATTAGCACAATTATTTATATAAAGATTACTATTATACATTGTAGTACAAATCCGTACATCAATCTTGTTTCACTATCATGTACCTAACATTTTTAACTTCACCAGATTCAACTCCATAATATCTATAATCAAATAACAATAATATAAACTCATCAATTGTTAATTCAGCATTGCTTTCCATCACAATTTGAATATTTAAATCACAAAGCATCTGATTATAAATAATTTTCTTTAATATTAACCCCATTTTTGAATCCATACAATTTATATTCAGAATAATATTAAAACTGTCACGATACATCCCAGAAAATAATTTTAGTGCAAAAGAAACCATCAATAAAGATAAATTATCTCCACTTAATTCAAAAAGTTTATCACCACATTCATTCATCATGTTCTTGTCATCAATAATATTTGAAATCAATGATTTTTCAAGTAATGCATCAATCTGGTTTTCATCTGTATCCAATACAATATTACAATATTTCAATGCAATTACATGCTCTCCAATCATATTACATAATTTCACAAAGTCAATAATTTCAACAACATCCTTTAAATCAATGATATGTTCAACATGATATAACGCACCAGCAGCATTTGTTAAATCTTTAAGGAAATAATGACATTTAACCTTATCAAACCAAAATAAAGACATATAGGGATTTTCATGAATCAACATATTTATAATAGTTAAAGCATCACCATAACAACCAAGACCCATCAGACAATTATATTTAAGCATCAAAGCAAATTTATAATCCTCATCATCATTTTCAATTTCACCCAAAATATCCAATGCTTCTTCAAAATTTCCCCCATCGAACTCTGTTTTACACTCTTTAAACTTAAAATTCAAAATATCACCAATTAAATTTAGAATTAAAGAACTATAAATAGTTTTTTTAAAAAATAAATGAAAAATTGATATCAATTTATGATTTTACCATTACAAATCATTCAAGAGACAATTATAAAAAAATATACTCAAAACTAAACATTTATAATAATGAACAAAAATAATTAAACAATGTAAAAATTGAAAAGAATAGGGATAACATGTTTTGGGACGAAAAAGCCGAATGTATGAGTAAAGAAGAAAAAGAAAAAATACAACTCAAAAGACTTCAAAAATCTGTTAAACTCGCATATGAAAATGTAGAGTTTTATAAAAAAAGATTTGACGAAATTGGTTTAAAACCGGAAGACATCAAAACTTTAAAAGATATTGAAAAAATTCCATTTACTACTAAAAGCGATTTAAGAGAAGCTTATCCATTAGGCTTACTTGCAGTTCCACGTGAAGACATTGTAGAAGTACATGCATCATCTGGAACTACTGGAAAACCAACAGTTACTGCATATACTCAAAATGATTTAGATATCTGGGGAGAATGTATTGCACGTGGCCTCAAAATGGCAGGTGCCAAAAAAGATTACATTATCCAAAATGCATACGGATACGGATTATTCACTGGAGGATTTGGAATTCACCATGGTGGAAACATGATGGGAACCATTACAATCCCAATTTCAGCAGGAAACACTCAAAGACAACTCGACACTATGGTGGATTTCCAAAGTGATATTTTAACTTGCACTCCATCTTATGCAGCATATATCGGAGAATCTCGTGAAAAAGCTGGAATTTCATTAGATGAGATTAATTTAAAAGCAGGAATCCATGGAGCAGAGATGTGGACTGATGAAATGAGAAAAAGAATCGAAACATCACTTGGAATTAAAACCCATAACATTTACGGTCTAACAGAAGTTATGGGTCCTGGTGTTGCTCAGGAATGTGGTGAACAAAATGGAATGCACATTCAAGATGATCATTTTTATCCAGAAATCATTGACCCTGAAACTGGTGAAACACTAGGATACGGTGAAAAAGGAGAACTTGTATTAACTTCCTTGACTAAAACTGGTATGCCTATTTTAAGATTCAGAACAAAGGATTTAACTTCTTTAATTGGTGAAGCATGTGACTGTGGAAGAACAACCGTTAGAATGACAAGAATCACTGGCAGAAGTGATGATATGCTAAAAATCAAAGGAGTAATGGTATTCCCATCACAAATCGAAAAAGCATTACTTAAAATCCAAGGTATCAGCCATAATTACATGATTCATGTAACAAGACCGGATATTTTAGATGAAGTAGAAGTTAAAGTAGAAGCTTCAAAAGAATTATTCTTTGATGAAATGAAAGAAATGGAAAAAGTTGAAAAGCAAATTCAGGCATCTATCAGATCTGAAACAGGACTTAGAGTGGATGTAACAATTTGTGAACCTGAATCCCTTCCAAGAAGTGAAGGTAAAGCGGTGCGTGTAATTGATGAAAGAAATTTTGAGGACTAAGGTGGTAACATGGCAGTAAAACAAATTTCAGTTTTCGTGGAAAATAAAGAAGGCAGAATCAAAAAAGCTATTAATACATTAGCAGAAGAAAACATTAATATTCGTGCTCTTTCAATAGCTGATACAACCAAATACGGAATTTTAAGATTAATTGTTTCAGATAATGAGAAAGCAATAGCTGCTCTTGAAAAAGATGGATTTATTGTAAAGGAAAACGAAGTCATACTTTTAGCAGTTCCGGATAAACCTAATGGATTAAATTCAACATTAGCAATATTTGATGAAAAAGGAATTAATTTAGAATATTTGTATGCATTTGTAAGTAGTAAAACTGATGCGGCTATTGTTGTTATGAGATTAGAAAATATGGAAAAAGCTATCGAAGCATTGCAAGATAGCAATGTTAAAATCTTGAAAACAGAAGACATTAAAGATTTATAGAAAAGATTTATTCTTTTCTAAACTTTATTAATATAAATTTATCTTAAAAAAAAGAATGAAAATAATAGCTAAAACTCTTTCAGCATATTAGCTATATCTTCCCTTGAGTAACCTAAGCGGACAAATAGGCTTTTAATTGGTTCAGTTTCAGGAATAGCACCTAATTCTTTCCAACTTTTAAAATCATTTTTCATAATAGCATTGATCAAAAGTTGAATAGTAATTAAATCATCACTTTTAACAGCAATAAATGCATCTTCATCACCAAAAACATTTTCTGGATCAATCAAAGTTACTTTCCCATTCCTATCTTTTTTTATGATTGCATTGTCAATTTTATAAGCCATAATATCACACTTTCAATATTTAATTTTATCTTTAGTTTAAATAGTATTTAAATTTTTAACTTTTAATGGAGTTATATCCACTTTCAATAGCTTTTAAATTCATTTCATGGAATTTAGGTTTTAAATTGTTTTTCATTGCTTCAATAACAGATTCTTTTGTTAATGGGAATTTGTCATCAGCTGTTACCGCACCTAAAAGAACCATGTTCAACGCTAAAACACTTCCAGCATCCATCGCTAATTGAGTTCCATCAATTGGAAGAACATATTTAAAGTTTTCTTTTAAAGTTTTAGTAATACTATCTACATTAGGATATTGCTTATCAGTTGAAGAGGGGATGATTGGATGAGTATTGTAAACAATTTTAGTTTCACTGTTTACCTTATCCAATCCTCTTATTGTCTCAACCGGTTCAAAAGAAAGTAACATATCTGCACCTTGTTTTGGAATGATTGACGAATTGTAACCCCCTATCTTTAATTCAGTAGAAACAGATCCTCCTCTTTGAGACATTCCATGAATTTCACTCATTACTACATCTAAACCTTGATTCATTGCAGCTTCACCAATAATTGTTGAAGTTTTAATAATTCCTTGACCTCCAACACCACAAATATAAATATTATAATGATTATCCATTTTCTCACCTACCATCTTCCAAGGCACCATATTTACATACCTGAATACATGCTGTACATCCATCACATTGGGATTCATCAATAGTAATTTTTCCATTAATTTTAGAAATAGCAGGACAAGCTAATTCTTTTACACATTTATCACAATTGTTACAGTTACTTTCAATGAATTTTACAGGAGGTTTTCTAGTTAATCCTTTAATTAAAGTACATGGAGCTTTTGATATTATTACTGCAGCATCTTTTCTTTCAAATGCTTCTCTGTAAGTCTTAACAACTTGCTCCAAGTTAAATGGATTGATTACACGTACAAAATCACAACCACAAGCTAAAGCCAGTTTACGAATAGATACTTCTGGAGCATCATCACCCATACCATCAACTGGAATTCCAGGGTTTGGTTGACCACCAGTCATTGCGGTAATCCTGTTGTCCAATACAGTTAGAACAAAGTTGTGTTTGTTGTGTACTGCATTTATCAAAGGAGAGATACCGCTATGGAAAAATGTAGAATCTCCAATGAAACTAGCTACTTTTTGATCTGTTGAAACAGAGAATCCGCAACCGTCTCCCACACTAGAACCCATAGACAGCAAATAATCAGCTGCATTGTATGGTGGGTTAATACCTAATGTGTAACATCCGATATCTGATGCAAAGATTACATCTTCGGGTTTTAATCCCAATTCTTCAATTGCAATATTGATTCCATAATACATTGCTCTGTGAGGACATCCTGCACATAAAACCGGAGCACGAGATGGAATGTCTTCACTTAATTTTTCTAAACTTTGAGTGAATTGAACTGATTTATTTTCTTTAAAGTTCAATACTTTGTTTAATCCCTCAGCAACAATATCAGAGTTGAATTCATGATAAATCGGGAATGTTCCATCCAATTTACCGTGAACTTGAACATTGAGGTTTTTAGAACCAATACAAACTAAAGTATCTCTCTCAATGATTGGATCCACTTCCTCTACAACAAATACTTCATCCAAATCACTTAAAAATTCAATGACTTTATTCTGTGGAAACGGATATGAAAATCCTAATTTTAAGATCTTAATATCTAAATTATTGAATTTTACAACATCACAAGCATAATTAAATGCACTGCTTGAAGCTATTAATCCGTATTTTTTACCAGTACCCCATTCACAGTTAAATTTGCTTTTATTGCTTACTTCCTCGATTTTGCGGATTTTGTCCCAAAGTCTTACATGCATATCCCCTGCAAAAGCAGGTACAGGAACATATTTTGATGGGTCTTTGTTAAAATGACCTCTCTTCCAATGATTATCATTATTTGATGAGTTATCTCTCACATCACCAAATTCAACAACACCCCTCATGTGAGATACGCGAGTAGTTGTTCTAACGATGACAGGCAATTTAAATTGTTCTGATAAATCAAATGCATATTTTACCATGTCTTTAACTTCCTGACAGTTAGATGGCTCTAAAATAGGTACATTTGCCAATTTTGCATAATTACGTGTGTCTTGCTCATTTTGAGATGAGAAAAGAGACGGATCATCAGCAGATAAAATAACCATTCCACCATTGACCCCTGAATAAGCAGTTGTCATGAATGAATCAGCCGCAACATTCATACCAACATGTTTCATGAATGTAAATGATCTAAGACCGGATACAGCTGCAGTTGCTGCAACCTCCATTGCGACTTTTTCATTAGTAGAAAACTCAAAATAAATATTAGCATCCTTAGCCAATACTGATAACACATTTCCAATTTCAGATGAAGGAGTTCCAGGATAAGTAGCCGCAATAGAAATGCCTGCTTCGATAAGACCTCTTACAGCAGCTTCATTACCTAGTAAAAATCGTTTTTCACCAGAATCTCCTGTGACTAATTCTTTTAAATTCATTATATTTTCCTCAAATAATCATTAATACAATACTATATTTTCATCTTAAAATTATATAATCCTTATCTAAAAATTAAAAAAATAGTGAAAAAACTTATTGTTAAAATAAGAATTAAAAAAGAAAAAATAAAATTTAATTTGGATAAATAGATTCAGGAGGATTTTCCAAATCAATTATTTTATTATTTTCAAGATTTTCATAACCTAATGGAGTGTGTGTTGAAAGATATACGGTTTTATTATTCTTAATGAATTCACGGACATTGTCAAGAGTTTCTCTTGCAGCACCAATATCCTCAAAAACAATAGATAACTTATTTTCATATAATGCTTCATCAGTATATGTAATATCACCATGCAACATGTAAAATACATCATCACATTCTACAATAACCATACTATTACCTAATGTATGTCCTTTCGCTTCAATTAAATATACTCCATTAGCAATTTTTTGTGATTTCTTAAAATTATAATATTCCCCATCATCAAAATCAACACCAATTATATTATCAGATTCCAAATCAACTTCACCAGCTTCTGTTTTTGACATGAATATTTCAGCATTTGGGAATTTTTTTAATTCCCCCGTATGGTCCAAATGTTTGTGAGTTACGAGTATTTTTGTAATATCTTCAATATCATAACCTGCCTCTTTTAATGCAGGAACATAATCTTTAATCTTATCCCCACTCCATATAGGTGCATTATCATCACGAGGCTGTTCTGGAAGTTCTGAAGGCAGTCCCGTGTCAACAAGAATCACTTCATCACCTGTATCGATTACATAATTTTGAAGACTTGACCTATATTTAACTGATGCATCAAAATTTTCTGCACCTTTTTCACCACCAAAAGCAAAAGGCTGAGTCATAAATCCATTTTCAAATAATTTAACAGCTTTAATTTTCATTATAACAGATCTCCATTATTGTTTTCAAAAATAACAATGCTAATTTAACATGATTTAATCCAAAATTAAACTTAACCTTGTTAAGAGATAATTAATAGTTTATAAAAAATAAGTATTTAAATTATTCAGAAGGAAAAAATAAACAAATACTTTTTATATTTGATTGAAAGAATTATTTGGAAAAAATAGCTCAAATTAATATTAAATATTAATAGTAAACATAATATATTTGTTAAGACACAAATAATATATTAGAATAATTTATAATTTCTTAATTATTTGGGAGAGAAATGATGATTAAAGTTTATGTTTCAAGATTTAATAGAGGGATTGACACAGAACCACATCTGGAGTGTTATGACATTAATGAAACACCTAATATGAAGGTTCTTGATGCACTTCAAGCCATTAATGAAAAATATGATGCAGACATTAGTTTTAGAAGCTCATGTAGAGCAGGACAATGCGGTTCCTGTGGAATTTTATTTAACGGAAATGGAGCACTTGCATGTCAAAAAGAAATTAAAGATGGAGCAATAATTGAACCACTTAAATTCCCAGTCATTAAAGATTTAATTGTCGATACTTCAAGCATTGAAGCAAAAGTAAAAGATTTAGAATTATCTCTTCAGTGCAGTCATGAATGTAGCGAATTAGATTCCAGCATAACAAAAAAAGATACTGCAGATACTAAAAAAGTAAGAAATTGCATTGAGTGTTATTCTTGCTATTCAACTTGTCCTGTTGTCAATATTGCAACAGAAGAATTTGGTGGACCTTATTTAATGAGATATATCAATAAATTTGACACTGATCCAAGAGACAACTTTGATAGGCTTAAAGAGGCCTTAGATGAAGGATTATATAATTGTACCAGTTGCGGCAAATGTTTATCTGTTTGTCCGAAAAATATTAACACATTTGGTGATGCGATAGAAAAAATGAGAGCTATTGCAGTTGCAAACGGTTCAGGTCCTCTCCCAAAGCATGTTGCATTTAAAGAAAATATTTTAAAAACCGGAAGATCTGTAAAAACTGACAAACCAACATTTATTGAAGAAACAAAAAACAAAACAGGTTCAAAAATAGCATTTTTTACTGGGTGTATGGTTGATTACAAATTTCCGGAAGTTGGTCATAAATTAGTTAAAATCTTAAAAGAAAATGGAATTGACATTGATGTTCCAGAAGGCCAAGTGTGTTGTGGTTCTCCACTTTTAAGAACTGGTCAGACAGACATTGTACAGGATCTTGTTGATAAAAATAAAGAAGTATTCAAAGATTATGATACCATTATTACCGTTTGTTCTGGATGTGGAGCTACTTTAAAAAATAATCATCCAGAATTCGGTTCAAAATTAAATGTGATGGACATTAGTGAATTTTTAGTAGATAAACTCGATGAAAGTAAACTTAAAGACGTTAATATGACTGTTACATATCATGATCCATGCCACTTAGCCAGAAGTCAAGGCATTAAAGATGCGCCTAGAGAGATTATTGAGAAAATACCCGGTGTTGAATTTAAAGAAATGTTATATCCTTGTCAATGTTGTGGTGCAGGTGGAGGAATCAAATCCGGAAAACCGGAAATTGCAATGGAATTGGCAAAATCAAAAGCAGAAATGGTTAAAGATACCGGTGCTGATGCAGTTGTTACAATATGTCCTTTTTGCGAATTGAATATTCAAGACGGTTTAAATGAAATAGGATATGACAACATCAAATGTATACATATTTTAGAGTTATTAGATAAAGCTTATGAATAATCTTGTTAGGAGTTGATTAAAATAGGAGATACTGCAGTTAGTGAGGAAAAAGTAGTTGAAACTACCTCTCTAAACTCACCTAAAGAAAAAGAAAAATCAGATGATGAGAAAAAATCAACTTCAACTAAAAAAGCTAAGTCTACAAGCCAGTCTAGAGGAACTGCAAGAGCAAAATTAATAAAAAAGCAGGAAAAAAAAGAAATTAGTCTTTTTAAAGAAAATATTTACATTGTTTTTGTTGAATGTGAAACTCCCGGAAATATTGGTTTTCTTGCAAGAACTATGGCAAATTTCGGATTGAAGAATTTAGTATTAATTAATCCACCCACATTAACAAATGAAGCATATTATCAGGCGACCCATGGCAAATATATTGTTGAGAATGCAAAAATATACCCTACCCTGGATGATTTTTATCAATCCCAAAGAATTGATTTTAAAGTTGCTTCAACAGGGATGGCCGGTGGAAGTTATAATTTATCAAGAATTCCAATTAGACCCGAAGAACTTGGCAGGTCAATGAATGTTTCAAATAAAATAGCAATATTATTTGGAAGAGAAGGAAATGGACTTACAAATAAAGAAATTGAGGATTGTGACATTTGTGTTTCAATTCCGACCGATCCAACTTATCCTATTATGAATATTTCCCATGCAGCGGCAATCATATTTTATGAATTATTTAGAAATAAACATGACTATGGTGCTGAAGGACTTGATGAAAGTAGTGATTTGGAAAAAGAATTTTTATTAATGGATATGAAAGAGATAATCAACAGTTTGGATATTCCAGACCATAAAAAAAGAAATGGTCTTAAAACTTTTAACAACATAATTTCAAGAGCTTTCATTACATCAAGAGAAGCACATACTTTTAAAGGCATATTAAGGCGAATGAAAAATAAATTTGGTGAACAATGAGAAGAATAAGATTTGTAGACATCAGCATATTCGTCCTTAAATATATTTTTAACTGGAGATTTTGGATTGCGGAGATTACCAAAAAATCTAAAATATACAAAAAATTCATCGATAAAATGCTTTTTGAAGAAGATGAAATTGTTGTTGTGCCCAATACTGTTAATATAAATAAAAAAATTGAGTCTGAAGGCTCTGAATTTTTACCAACAGACATTATTAAAGAAGTTGTTAAACGCAGCGAAGACATTGTAATTATGAACACATGCCTTTGTAGAGAATCAAATGACTGTCAGGATTATCCTCACGATATCGGATGTATATTTCTTGGTCCAACCACTAGAAAGATTCCGAATCATATTGGTAAGAAAGCTACTGTTGACGAAGCGTTAGCTCAAATTGACAAAGCTGATGAGGCGGGATTAACCCATATTATTGGAAGAAATAAAATTGATACTATTTGGATGAATATACGACCTGGAAAAGGACTTTTAACAATATGCCATTGCTGTCCTTGTTGTTGTTTATGGAAAGTTTATCCGAATTTAGATGAGGATATAAGTGATAAAATAGAAAAACTTAATGGTGTTGAAATAAAGCTTCATGAAGATAACTGCAAACATTGTATGAAATGTTTAGATGACATTTGCATGTATGGCTCCATCAGTTTAGAGAATAATAAAATAACTATTGATTATGATACTTGTAAAGGCTGTGGCCTTTGTGTTAATGCTTGTAAATTTGATGCAATTACAATAGATTATACTGCTAAAACTATTGACAACATAGTTAATAGAATTGATGATTTAATTGAAATTAAAGAATTATAAAAAACTTGTTTGTGTGAGAAAATGGCTATTTTAAGTGATAAAGACATAAAAAAATATTTAGAAGAAGGTAAAATCGGTATTGAACCTCTTTTAGATGAAAAACAGATACAACCATCTTCAGTTGATATGAGATTAGGAGATGAATTTAAAGTATTTAAAGTTATTAGAAAACCCTACATTGATCCAAAAGATGAAGAAGACATTGCATCGTATATGGAATCAACTACTGTTAATGAAGGTGAAGCATTTATTATTCATCCTAATGAATTTGCCCTTGCCACTACATTAGAATATGTTAAAGTACCTGATGATTTAGTTGCAAGAGTTGAAGGCCGTTCAAGTATGGGAAGGCTTGGTGTTACAATGCATGTTACAGCAGGTTTTATTGATCCCGGTTTTGAAGGTAAAATCACATTAGAAATATCAAATATTGGTGCGATGCCGGTTGCTTTATACCCCGGCCAGAGAGTATGTCAAATTGTATTTGAAACCATGACCACACCTTCAGAAGTTCCTTACGGACATCCAGATAGGCAAAGCAAATATATGGGGCAAACTAGTCCTGAAAGTAGTAGAGTTAAATTAGATTACGAATTAAAAAAATAAATTGGAGATAATATTTATGAATCATGATAAAATGTCAAATATAAGTTCAAAAAGAGGATTCTTATGGCCTTCATTTGAAATTTACTCTGGTGTGTCTGGTTTTACAGATTATGGACCTCTTGGAGCTAGTCTAAAAAATAATATCATGCAGAAATGGAGAAAGCAATATGTATCCGGTGAAGGATTTTACGAAATTGAAGGTCCGACCGTAATGCCAAAAGAAGTTTTAAAAGCATCAGGGCATGTTGATAACTTTACCGATCCGATGTGTAAATGTGAAGACTGTGGAGAAGTATTCAGAGCGGATCACATTATTGAAGAAGTTATTGGTGAAGATGTGGAAAGCCTTGAGAATGAAGAACTTGACCAGATAGTTATTGACAATAACATTAAATGTCCGGAATGCGGCGGTAACTTATCAAACATTTGGAATTACAATTTAATGTTTAAAACAGAAATTGGAGCTAAAGGAGATAAAATAGGTTACATGAGACCTGAAACTGCACAAGGAATCTTCATTTTATTCAAACGTTTGGAAAGATTTTTCAGAGGAAAACTCCCATTTGGAGCGGTTCAACTTGGTAAAGCATACAGAAATGAAATTTCCCCAAGACAAGGAGTTATTAGACTTAGAGAATTCACACAAGCAGAAGCAGAAATCTTTTTAAACCCTAAAGAAAAGACACATCCAAAATTCTCACAAATAGAAAATGTCATATTGCGCCTAAACTCACAAGAAGTTCAGGAAAAAAATTTAGAACCATTGGAAATCACTGCTCGTGAAGCACTTGACAAAGGAATTGTAGCTAACGAAATGTTAATCTACCAGTTATACTTAGCTCGTAAATTTTTAACTGAAATTGGAATTCCTGAAGATGTTTTAAGATTCAGACAACACTTAAAAGGGGAAATGGCCCACTATGCACTTGACTGTTGGGACGTTGAAGTTAAAACCGACAAATATGGTTGGGTTGAAATTATAGGAATAGCTGATAGAGGGGATTATGACTTAAGTTCACACTCCAAATACAGTAATGATGAACTAAACGTGTTTATTGAATACGATAAACCTAAAAAAGTTCAAAAAACCATTGTTAAGCCAAATTTATCTAAATTCGGACCTATATTTAAAGGGGATTCACCTAAAGTAAAACAGGCTATTGAAGATGCAAATGTTGAAGATATTAAATCAGCAATTAAATCTGAAGGTAAATTTACAGTAGAATTAGATAAAGTATATGAAGTGCCAGAAGACTTACTCATCTTTGAAGATGTTGAAGAAGAGATAACCGGTGAAAAAATCATTCCTCACGTTATTGAACCATCATTTGGTATTGATCGTATTACATATTCCGTCTTATTACATTCATTTACAGAAACTGAAGGAAAAGATTACTTCAGATTTGACAAAAGTGTTGCTCCAGTTCAACTTGGAATTTTTCCTCTTGTTAACAAAGAAGGACCTCGTGAAATTGCCCAAGAATTAACTGAACAATTCAGAATGAACGGATTTAAAGTAGAATATGATGCTACCGGAACTATTGGTAAAAGATATGCCAGAGCTGACGAAATTGGTATTCCTATTGCAGTTACTGTTGACTTTGATACATTAGATGATAATCAGGTAACTGTCAGAGACAGGGACAGCGAAGCTCAAGAAAGAATCCCAATAGCAGAATTAGCAGATTACGTGGAAAAATATTATAAATGAGTTTAAAGCTCATTTATTTTTAATTTTAAAATTTTCATACAGATTGTTAGCCCATTTTATTGAATCACTATTTTTAGAAGTCAATAATCTATTTTGATCAAAATAACCATCTTCTTTAAAAAGACCTAAAATCATTAATTCATGAGTAATAATCAACAAAAAGGTTTTATCATTACTGAAAAAAGATAACTTTCCAATTTCCGATTTTTCATCAAAGACCTCAAAAAGACTAAGTGGAACCATTGCCTCAACTTTTTTGTCATTTTTAACCAAATCATTTAGTTTATCATTGAATGTTTCATAGTAAAAAGGCAAAACACATTTAACTTCTTCTGCAGCATTTAGTGCATCTTCAATATATTTATAAATCCTATATACATCAACACCATCGGATTCCATAAGACATGCATTGCCAAGCAAGTATAATTCAGCAACTGACTGATTAGGAATCATGTCAACAAGATGTTTATCCAAAATATTAAAGAAATCATTTAATAGATTTATTAAGTTACCTAACTTTAAAACTTGCTCCACTTCCAATTTAGTAGAGTTTGATAAAAAATACTTATTGTGTTCTCTGTAAACATGACCTTTCAACTCTAAATTATGCAGATTGCTGGATATTGAACTGTAACTTAGGGAAGTGATGCCGTTTATATCTTTCATATTTAAAGGACACTTAAATAATGTTGCCAATATTTTTAATCTAATTATTGAATTAGTAAGATATTTTACTTCTTCTGAAATCAAATCATAGCTTTTTAAATAGTTTTCATTATTTTCCAAATTAATCACCAATCGAGTATTACTTACATCATTATTTTTTATTACTAAAAAATATAAAATCTCTTGAAGTGAGAAAATGTGAAAAAGTGAAACTGCATATAAACTACCTACAATCAGAAACAAAACCTCAATGTTGAATTATAGTTTCTTACCAAAAGTTTATACCTAATGATATATGTTCATGGAAAAATTCAATAATAAAATTGAGAAACATTTGGAGCTTTCTGAAATTGCAGATATGTTGAAAGAGTACAAGAAATATTACAATGTTTATAAACATCTTTTAGTAATTCACATGGTTGCAAACGGTGAAAGTATTAATAAAGCCTCAAAAAACATTAACATATCCAGAAAAACTGGCGAACGATGGGTCAAACAATATAATGAAAATGGTGTTGATGGATTCTTTTTAGATTATTCAAATTGCGGCCGAAAATCATACCTAACTGACCAACAACTAGAAGAATTAAAAGAAATCATTACAGGAAATTAAGAAAAATATAATTTAAAAGATGTAGGCAAACTAATTGAAGAAAAATACGGAATAACATATAGTGAAAAACAAGTTTGGGCCATTACAAGACAAAAATTAAATTTAAACTATGGAAAACTCATTCATTCAATATAACACCCATCCACAAAACCCTGAAGAGGATTTTAAAAAAAACTAACATCCATAAAATTTAAAAACTGAATATATTTCTTTTTTAGATAAAACACCCTCCAAAAAGTATTCCTAAAACACATGAAAAACAATAAAAATAAAATCAGGTCTTTTAAGCCGATTCATGCTAAAACTAAACTATTGGAAGATAAAAGATCAAAACAAAAAAATCACACAGGTTTTTGAAAGAACCCTAAATTTGTTGATGAAAAAATAAATATGATTCTTGTCGAACATTATCTAAATAAAAATTCTGAAAATAATAAATATGAAAGTTAATATTTAGAAATCATTAAATTTTTTTACAACACACAATAGTTTATAATTAATGTTTAACCAACTTTTAATTTCATGAATCTGGAACCCCATCCCAAATTTAATTAAGCATCCCGTAAAAAGAATATTATAGAAAAGTTATGGGAGAATCAGTATAATCAACTGATATTTAAAGTGATATAATGATTGATACGCATATTCATGCTGATGCAAGAAGCAGTGAAGACTTTAAAGAAATGTATTTATCCGGAATTGATTGTGCAATAACTTGCAGCTATTATCCGTACAAAATTGATGCTGAAAACATCTTATTGAATCATTTAAATAGAATTTTAGAATATGATACTCTAAGAGCATCACAATACGGTTTAGATTTAAAAGTAGCTTTAGGGATTCATCCGACAAACAGTATTGAGAATCCTCAGATGATTTTTGATGAAATGTATAATTGGATTGAAAATAAACAGATTGTAGCTATTGGAGAAATTGGTCTTGAAGATTTAACTGAAACAGAAATAGACATATTCAAAAAACAGTTAGATATTGCTGATGAGACAAATTCAAAGGTCATCATCCATACACCAAGGAAAAAAAAATTAGAAGTTCTAAAAGTAATCTTGGATATTGTGCCGCAGCATTTAGATGAATCACAAGCAGTAATTGATCATGTCAATCAAGAAGTTATCGGAGAAGTTATTGATAGAAATTATATGCTTGGAATAACAGTACAACCCCAAAAACTTGATGTTGATGGAGCTATCGATATTTTGGATAATTTCGGATTTGATAATTTTCTTTTAAATAGTGATATGAGCAACAAACCATCAGACCACCTTTCTGTTGCTAAAACTATTCGTGAGTTATCCAGACTTGGCTATAAAAAAAGCAGCATAGATAAAATATCCCACAGAAATGCTTCAGATTATTTTAAAATTTAGATAACATGCTCATTAAAAAGATACCAATTCCAATTGCAGGTTTAGCCCTTGCTTTATTATCATTAGGCAATCTATTGCAAGACATGAATCCTAATGTCAAGTATTTATTTGGAGCTATGGGTGCAATTATCATTGTTTTAACAATTCTTAAAGCTATTTTTTATCCGGAAGATGTTAAAGATGATTTTAAAAATCCTGTAATTGCAAGCAGTTCCGGGACTTTTTCAATGAGTTTAATGCTTTCATCTACATATGCTCTGGAATTTATGCCAAATATTTCATATATTGTATGGATTATTGGAATCAGCTTACATATTTTGTTAATGATTTACTTTACATATCATTTCATCATACGAAATTTTAATATAACTGATGTTTATCCAAGTTACTGGATTGTTTATGTTGGAGTCTCAATGGCTGCAATTACCGCACCACTTCATGGCCATAAAGAAATAGGATTCATATTTTTAGTCATAAGTTTTATTTCAATGCTAATAACATTGCCTTTAATGATTTATAGATATGTCAAATATTCAGAAATGCCTGATGCCAATAAACCAACAACATGTATTTTCACAGCACTTATGAGCATACTGCTTGTTGGATATATAAATTCAGCACCGGCAATTTCAACGGCATTTATAATCTGCTTATATTGTATTGCATGCTTATTCTACATATTTTCATTCTACAAATTAGTTGAATACAGAACTTTAAAGTTTTATCCGAGTTTTGCAGCATTTACATTTCCGTTTGTAATAAGTGCACTTGCAACAAAAGACATCGTAAAAATAGTAGGTTCAAATACACTATTATCTTCAGTACAAACAGTTGAAACATTGATAGCAGTAATTGTAGTATTCTATGTATTATTTGAATACTGCGAATTTTTAAAAAATAGCAAAAAAAGTAGAAATTAATCTACTCATCCTTTATTGACCAATTTTACTTTTCTAGGAGAAAGAATAATTAAATTCTTATCTTCAGAGCGTGTAAGTAATAATGCCTGAGCACCATATTTTGTTCTCATTTGTCTAATTTTATCTCCTGCTAATTTAAAGTTGGCTTCACTTTCTTTTTCCAAAAAGGATAAATCAACAATGATGGGATTTTTCTCTTCGAGGATTTGGTCAACCATATAATTGATGTCATCAAGAGTTTTTGGCCTAATCAGTACGATTTCATAAAAAGATTGTTCTGGAGTAATCACAAAATCATCATCAAAATCATCGTAAACTGGAGCTGTTCTATGAGCTTGTTGTGGTTCAGGAGCCGGCCTGTATTGTTGTTGTGCAGTTTCCTGTTGTTTTGATTGTTTATACTGTTCTCTTGAATTTTTAACAGATTTAGTAAAATCATTTACAAATTCAGAAAAGTTAAAACTTCCACCTTCTTTTTTTTCACTATCTTCTGTTTCTTCATAGCCTAAACTTCTTTTTAAATTATCCATAAAGCTCATTTAAATTACTCCCCTAAATATTCGAATATCGCATCTAATAATTTATCAGCACCATTGTTATAAACATCCTCAGCAGGTAAATTGTATTTGGATTCGAAGAATTCAGGACATAAATCCAGGTCAGCATTTTTAAGGTTGATGGACAAACCAACAACCTTAGTAGGTTCAACAGCTTCAATAGCTCTGATTTCTTCTTCAATACCTCTAGGTTCTCTGTATGGGTGGTTTGGTCTGTGTCCAACAATAACGGCATCAGGAGCTGCACCAATTAATATGGCTGCAGACAATCCTCTTGGGTGAGGATTTCCTTTTTCAGTCAAACTGGATTGACCTTCAATGAAAATAATATCCGGTTGTTTTGTTTCTTCTGCGTATTTAATTGCAGATAATACTGCTGCTGGAACATCCATTGCAGATAAACTTCCAGCCCTAAAGTTAAAATCAGTAGGTTCTTCCAATCCCATCTCATCAGTAGATATAATGGCAGGAGTCAATCCTCTTTTCATGCTTGCAATACCTAATTTTTTTGTAGTGGTTCTTTTCCCGCATTCCTGGGAAGTCCCTCCAACGAAGATTACTGGTGCTTTTGATTCATATGAAATTTTTGGTAATACCTCACAAGACTTTTTAGGAGCAACACCTGCAATTGTTTTAACAACGTCCAATCTAGGACCAATGTCTTTGATTACAACACCTTTTGCATCAGCAAATTTTTTTAAAGAAATGTTTTCAGTTATGGATAATGATCTAAATGAAGTGATAACATTTAATCCTGCATCAATAGCCTGAACTGCATATTTTAAAGCTGAACCCTCTGCACCAATAGGAAGCATAATAACTAATGACTTTGCGTTTTTTGCATGTTTAAGACTTTCATCCAAGCTACCTGCTACAATATAGCCACAGAATTCTTTTCCTTGTTTTTTAACATTATCATCTATGAATCCAACAGTTTCTACCCCTTCAAGATTGGAGAATTTTTCACCTCCTCCACCACAACCTACTACTATGAATGGATTTAAATCTTGAATTTCTTTTACTGATTTTATTGAATACAACAATTTCACCCCTATAACTTATAATTTATAACAACCATGTAAATTTATTATCCTAAGATTTTTAAAAATAATTTTAAAAAAAATATTATATTATTAACTATACTTTTTCACATTAATAAATATGAATGTTTAAAAGGACATTTTCAAAAAATTGTGTGATTTTTTATTTTTCGTTTATAGAAAACAAGAAAAAAGAAACATTATATTAGACCAATACCAATTAAAGTCGTCAAAACAATTATTAATTAAATAATGATAAATATAATAACAGTTGTAAAAAGTGATAAACATAGATTCCATTTTGTAAAATTCCAGATTTTAAAGGTGAAGTGGTTATTGTCTTTTTAAAAAAAATTCATGACCTATCTTGAGTTTTAACAGACAATCAACATTGCATCAAAGGCAAAAACCTATACTTCAATAGTGGTGAATTTTAATCGTACTGCACTTTTTGATAATATCTAAAAGGCACTTTTAAAAACTTAAGTGATTTGATTTGACTTTTTTCTTTTCTTATTTTTCCTTATTTTTAATTCAAAAGTAATCAAGATAATATATGGGTGAAATCTAATATAGTAACACGTTTAAAAGAAATATATAATCTTCAAGTAGTTATTATGTTTAATAAACAATTTTATATCACTCTTTTAAATATTAATCCCTTTCATCTGCATCAATCAACTAAATTAAACATTATCACCATGTGCCAAATATCCTCTAAACCCTTATCCAGATTCATTTATTGTTTTTAAATTAGAATCATTAGGAAATTTCTTAACTGCTTTTCTATAAAATAAATTTAGGAGCCTGAATTTTTTTGATTAAAATTCGGCTTAATTTGTTCTATTTTTCGTATTTTTTTCATTTATTTCGTATGGTTTGTAAAAATACATTTTTGTTAGCGTTAATTTTAATAAAAAGGGTCTTAATATCGATAAATTTAAATATTATGTGTTACATAAGTTTATTTAGTGATAAAAATGAAACACAGATTAAATTTAGATATTAAAGACCCAAATTACATTTTGTTGAAAGAAATATTTAAAATTATGGATTCCCGAGAAACTTGGGACTGTCAATTTGTTAGGTCTTCATTTCTTCTTTTTATCCAACCATCTTTTTTATGCATTAATGCACTCCATAATCCTTGCATAGTTCTATAACTTCTTTTTTCGTATTTTGGCATTGTATTGCCATTGAAATTTTCTAATTTATTATTTATTGGTTCTAAATGTCTTTTATAATCATCTTCAAGGAATCTTAGGAATTTTCTGTATTCTGGGAAAAAATTCTTTTTTAGATACTTGGCCAAATGTTCTGAATAATATTTTATTTCATCTTTTAAAAATTCTATATACTCAACTGCTTCATCAAAGGTTGATTGTTTAAATAATTCCATAAATTCAGCAATATATTCCCATATTTCTTTTTTTACTTCTTCTTTTTTCTTTTTTATAATTTCATCAAGATTGTCATCAGAGTATTGAGGATGAGTATTTTTTAATTCAAAGCGATAATTAGTCATTTTTTTGTTTATTTTCTTTTCCATATTACTTTTAATGTTTTTTTCCAAGTGAAAAGTACAATGTTGGTGAACAAATCCTAATTTGCTCATTATTTTATCATATTCCGGTTTTAAATCCGTAACAATTGCAACACGGTCTTTAAAAGGAATGCTCATATCAATAAAATTTTCAATTACATTCTCATTTAATATTTCTGTTAACATCGATGCCACCGGTACGTTATTGACTAAATCAGAGAGGACAATGTAGTAAACCCAGTTTCCGTTAACTCTCTCCCACTGTTCGTCATATCCGTAATATCCAGACAATTTCAACTCATCGTTGAAATAATAAAATTCACCTTCGACCAATAAAACTTTTCTTATGGTTTCATGAGACACTTTAATTCCAAACCAGTCTTTAATGAGTCTTTTAATATTTATTAGAGATACCCAACTGTTTTCACGGGCATTAATTATTTTATTTTTGAAATCATTGGATAAATTATAGAATTTATCAAAGAATCCTGTAAACTCTGCTTGAGATTTTTTTTCCGCAATCGTGGCAAAAATATCGTTTAATTTTTACTCTAATTGGAAATCCTTCTTCTAAAACATAATGTTCTCCAATTAAAATCTTTTTTAATAACATTTCATGATCCACATTTACAACAATGGCGTTCACGGTATTCAATAACACCATCTGAGTTAACAAAGAAGTTATTATCGAGAATACTTTGAATTGGCAGGATAATCTGAACAGAATTATCTAAAATTTCACATTTATTTTCATGTCGAATCGGATCAACAAAATCACCGACAAAATTATATGTCTTATCTTCCAATATAAGAAATGGGAGACAATTATTTTGCTTGTACATAATTAATAATTTGTCTCCCACCCTATTTATAGTTTATTATCCTTAAAATTTAAAATAAAAAAAGAATAAATTAATATTGAATAATTAAATAACATACAGTTATTAAAATAAGAATCAAAAAGAATTAACAAAAAATAAACAATCCAAAAACTCCCAAAAAACAAAAAATAAAAAAATGAAATCCCACAAAATATTTAAATATATCGCCAAAAAAAAACAAAAAAACCATCAAAAAATAGAAAAAATAAAAAATAAACACAAAATAATCACTTAAGACCTAACAAATTGACAGTCCCAGAAACTTCTGAAATTTTAGCTTCATTTGGCTTTAAAAACTTGAATAAACAAGTATTTACTTTTAAAATTATATTTATCAGCATGTTATTTGGTTTAGATATTCCATTCATCTTGAGTGAGCTTGAATCTAAAGAAAAACTTCGTAAATACTTTAATATTTCTGAAGTTTGGAGTGCTGATCA
>NZ_RKRG01000004.1 GCF_003814835.1 Methanobrevibacter gottschalkii DSM 11977 | reverse complement strand
TTATACCTGGTCTCGTTTCGATCCCAGTAGTGAAGTCCTTTTGTGTTTTGTTTGTGTACTATGGTTTTCTATGGGAATTTCATTTCGCTGCAAGCTCATTATATTTTATATTATTACAATTGTTTTCGGATTTTTTATATTATTATTTTATTAATTATTAATCATTTAATTTAGATTTTTTCATGTTTTTTTAATTTTAGGGTGTCCGCCAAAAATCTAAAATTAATTTTTGAAACTGATTAAAAATAATTCAATTCAAAAACAAAGAAAAATTTGCATCAAAAAAATTACTTTTGGCGAACACTCTTTTGCTAAAAAAATATATAATGTTGGAGAATATGATATTTATAATTATGATGGATTTTGTTTTAAACTCAAATTTCCATTAAATTAACTTTATTGTAAAAATCAGTATGATTTAGAATTTTTCCAATATTCTAGAATAAACAGCCTTCAAATTATCATCTGATTTTTCATATATTCTTTTTAAAATTAATTCGGGGGTACTTTTTGCAAGGAAATTCATTCTGGGTGTTCTATCAACAATTAAATTATACTTTTCATCTAACCCTTTCGCTTCGATACCATCCACTCGAATATCAGTATAGTTCATGAGTTCTCTTGCCATATGAGTGACGATTACTCCATAAGAATTTGATTCTTTTATCATATCTATGAATGTTGATATGATTTTAACTGCTGCATCAAGTTCTGTTATTCCTTCAAGTTCATCTAATAATACTAATTTTTCACTATTTGTAGTTACAATTGGTATGAATACATTTAAAAATGATTCAAATGCTCCTGCATCGAGTGATCTTTTTTTAGAGAAATGATAAATTTCATCGAATAATTTGATTTGTACATTGTCCGCACATACTGGGAGTCCCATTTGCGCCATTATTGATATTTGTGTTAAAGTCTCAAGCAGTGTTGTTTTACCACCGCTATTCGCTCCAGTTAGTAATGAAATATTTTCTTTTTGTGTCAGTTGGTAATTTATTTTTTGAATGAATTCTTTATCTTTTTTAAGTGCTAGTTCTAAATGCAATGCTCCGGTTAGTTGAATTTCTTCACTAAACTTGGGTCTACATAAATCATATTCGTATGCAAAACTGCCTAAGCTAAATTCGTAGTCAAATTTTATAGCATCTTCAACTTCTTCAATAGCTTTCTTTTTAATTGAATTTAATTCTATTGCTGCACTTCTTTTAATATCAAAAATATCGTTTTCTTTTTTAGAGGATTGTTCAAGTGTTATTCTTTGTATTTCTGCATCATCTATTTCAATGGGATATGTTCTTAAAAATGGATCAAAACTCAATCCAGTTTTTTCACGGATAATATCTTTTCGTTTATTGATAATGTCATCAAATATTTTACTAATCTTTGGAGGGAAATTATTATTTAATAGGTTAAGAATTTCATTTCCTTCAAGATCAATTTGTTTAATTGATTTTTCTAATTCATTATCCATATCCTCTTTAAGGGAATAAACAAGTTTTTCAATATTGACTTCTCTTTTATCAATGATATTTAATTCATCAATAATGGGGACTATTTCTCCAAGTACACTGTCTTTATTTCGGATTTTTTGTATTTCATGAACTCTTGTGAATAAATCTTTATTTTGAATAAAGAAATTGATTATTTTTTCGGGAACTATTTCATAATCATTATCCTCAATATTTATCATTATAAGATTTGGCATCCCTTCAAAATCAAGTATCCCTTGGGAATATACATAAAATACCAAATCATAATTCATCATTTCCTCTTGGAGTAATGGTGAATCACTTGCAGTTATTATGGGATAATACTGGTTTAATCCTAAATCAGTAAGATATGAGTTATCTTCTTCACTTTCAACAAGAATGACCTTACTTGGATCATATTCGGTTTTTACTTCTTCAACTTCTTTTAGATTCTTCATCAATCCTTTTAATTTGATTATTGGAAGTTTTGAAACATGTTCTTTTGCATCCATTACAAAATCAAGTTGTGAGTTAATTTTTTTAATATCTTTTGAAGGTGAAAGTAATAATATTCTATTTTTTGAATATGAAGTGTTAGAATATGCTAATATCTTGTTAATGATGTCTTCATAAATTTCCATAGCTCTATCACTTTTTATAAATTCAGATTTCGGATTATTCAGTAATTGATTCATGATATCAATTGCTTTTCTTTGACTTATTCCATCAATGTTGGTTATTTTTTCAACATCAGCATTGTCAACAATCTTTTGGAGTTCTTTTTCACCTCCAACACTTTTTATAATTTTTTCAGAGATTTTATCTCCAATTCCTTTAATATTCTGCAATGTAATTATTTCCCTTTGCATTTTTACCAAAACCCTCTCTGTTATAGGATATTTTTTTTAATATATATTCAACATTACCAAGAGCATTTGAAAAGTAATATTTAATAATTCGCGATTGTATTTTTAGAACTATATTTTTTTAACTCTTTTTCGTTAATGTATCCGTTAATTGCGCAGTTATAGATATCAATCATTTTATAATATTCATCGTCCTTATATCTTCCATCTATTGCAAAATTAGAATAATTGATGTTTTTCAAATGTTTTATTTCATTAATTAAAGAAAGTTCGCTATCATTAAAAATGCTTAATTCCTGTGATGAAATGCTTTTATGAATAGGATATTTATTGTTTTTCTTATCAATTAAATAATTTTTATAATTCTTTTTAACTTCTGCACCATAAAGTAACGGATATCTAGTTTTCATAAGTTCGACTGATCCTTGAACTAAGATTTCAACTTTTTTAGGATATCTGCAATGTTTAATAATATTTTCATAATCTTTTTTAGTTAATTCCGGTGATAATGTTAAAATTTTATAGTCCTTAAGACTGTTGATTGTCTCATTATTTGTAATATTCATTGAATAAAATCCATACTCCCCATTAAAACTATTGCTCATAATTGGTAAAGTATAATGCATTTTATTTAATATGCCCCTTACCTTATTCAATGATTTGATTAAGTTATCATGAGTTATATCTGGCCATTTCCAGATTAACTTATAATCTTTATCATAAGAAATTTCATAAGCTTGTTTGATAAAGTTAATCATATAACTAATATTAGGTTTTTCTTCTGAGAGAATTAATGAGTCATCATTATTTGGAATTTCTAGATAAACTCTTTCAACATTTTCAATGTGTTCTAAATGTTTTAAATTGTTTGTGTAAAAAGAAATATTGTATTTGGATTCATTAGTTTCATTATTATATTGTTTTAATTTAATTTTTTTATTTTCATGTTTAAAGGAATTGATAGCTTCTTTTTCTAATCTTTCAAATAAATTTCTTCTAAGTTCATTAATTTTCCTTATTGGAATAAATAATGTTCCGTCATAATTGATATTAATTTGAATAATGTTATAAGGGTAATTATCAATTTTTTGGAGCTGTTTTTTAATTACCTCTCTATTAATGCTCTTTTTGATAGGTTTTTCAAAAGGAGTATTTCCAATAACTTCACTTTCAACTTCTTTTTTATTTTGAAGCGTTAATTTTCCTTTAAGTGTTGGATACTTATTTTTAATGGAAAATGTAAGTACTAATTTGGATTTGATAAAACTGGATCCTTTTGATTCTATTTCTTTAACTTTTTTAGTTAATTTGTTTTTTTTTGTTAAATACACGTCAGATTCATTTAAATTAAAAGTACTCTTTTTATTTTGCCATACTTTTTTAACAATTAAAATTTTGTCTCTACGGGTTAAATTTTTCATTGGTTTATTTTTACCAGTTTTAAAATGATTTAGGGAGGTTATAATTGGATTTTGGGATATTTCAAATCCATAATCATCATTATTTTTAATTATTAACAATCCATCTCCTTTTTCAGGTATTGTTTTGATGGAATCATCTAATTTGATGGCGATTTGATTTTTCTCGGATTTTATCACATGACCAATTTTTAATCCAATATGTCCGGCTTTTAAACTTCTTTTTGGAGAATCATTAAATAATCCTTCACACAGACCTCTATTGAATACAAGATTTATATTTTCGTTTTCAATCTCTTTTTTACTTTTTAATTTATTCAATGCTTTACGATAAGCATTAATTACAATAGCTAAATATTCTTTGTTCCTCATCCTGCCTTCTATTTTGATACAGTCAATATTTAGTTCTAAAATTTCTTTTAATTTGTTAAATAAACTTAAATCACAAGGAGACAAATAATAATTTTCTTTTCCAATTCCTTCAATTTTATATTTTTGGCGACAAGGTTGTGCACAGGTTCCTCTATTTCCACTACGTCCACCTTTGAAACTACTCATTAAGCATTGTCCTGAATAAGAGTAACATAAAGCCCCATGTACAAATATTTCAAGTTCCATATTTGTATTAAGTGATTTGATTTCTTCTTTTCTCATTTCACGTGGGAGTACAACACGTTTTATTCCTTTTTGTTCTAAATAATTTAATTTTAACTGATTTTCACAGGTCATTTGTGTCGATGCATGAATTTTTAATTTTGGTATGTGTTTGTTAATCAATTCGACCAATCCTAAATCTTGCACTAAAACAGCATCTACTCCTATTGCATATAGATTGGAAACATAGTTGATTACATCTTCCAGTTCATCTTCTTTAATTAATGTATTCACAGTAACATAAACTTTAACATTATGTATATGTGCTGTGTCTACTGCTTCATTAATTTCATCTAAAGTAAAGTTAGTTGCATATTTACGAGCACCATATTCTTTTCCAGATAAATAAACAGAACTAGCTCCAGCATTTATTGCAACTTTTAAATGATCCATTGACCCAACAGGTGCAAGTAGTTCAGGAATCCTCATTTTTTATCCTCGTGTAATCTGCCTTCAATGTAATTTCCTTTGTTAATGTAGGATTGTGAAAAATCCATAATTTGATATTTGTATTTGGACAGCTCATCTTGATCTTTATTATGAAGGCTTTCATTATAAATTGATAATATTTGTGTTGTATATTTTTCGTTAGAATATCTGCAATCAAGAATCAATGAATCAAGACCAAATTCTTTAATTTCATTTATCTCTTCAATTAAACATAAACAATCTTTATTGATGATGTGACTTTGTCTGTTGTAGTCAAAGAACACTTTATATTTGAATTTTTTCCTTTTTTTATCTTCTAGTATTGCATAATCCGCATCATTTGAAATAATGAAATCTTTACCGTCATTTAAATTAGTGAAGTCATCTTTACTCACAATCACTTCTAAGTTTCCATTAACAATCATTTCTAAATCAATATTTCTATCATGATTCCTACGTATTAATTCTTTAATTTCATGACCTGAGAGTTCAGATGATAAAATTAATGATTTAAATCCTGCTTCGTTTAAATCACGTACACAAAAACTATTCCAAACATTTAAATTATGATTTCCATATACTGGACATTCAAATATATCATTCATTCCAGGAAAATCTCCCATTACAGAAATGATGATTCCTTCATTTTCAAGTTCTTTTACAATTTCATTACATTTAATTGCATCTTTTTGTGTCATAAAGGAGGATAAAACCCAAACAAATTCTGTAGGTGATGCCATTAAACTGCCTTTCATTAAGGTATCTTTAATATTTTTAAAATAATCATCTGGGTTGTTATAATGACAGGTACCATCAAAATAAATTCTTTTCAAGCCAAATCCTGAGGCTGCTCTTATCTGTGATAGGTCATCAATGAATAATGACAATTTAGGTGTTTTTTGTTTAATTTTCCCTTTGTTATTTTCATAATCTTCAAAAAATTTAGTTAAGTTCTTACGCACTTCTTTTACTGCCTTTTTAGTTGGTGTGTAATGTTTCATTAACAACTCGGTTGCATTATCTAGTATCTCACGTCTAATCTGATTAATTTTACGAATTTGTATGAACATATCATTAGGCATATTATTAAACTGGATTTTTTCAATGAAGAATGGTGTTTCACCAGTTTTATTAAGTTGATTTTCAATTGTTTTTTCATCTACTGGTTTATTTTTTGCTTTTTCGAACATGTCCAGTGATTTATGTCTAAAATTAATTAATTCTCCATCAACATAATATTCAACTTTGGTGTATAAGTTCAATTCCTTGTCCCAAGTTAATGATAAATTAAGGCCAATGTGATTTTTAATGGTTTCTTTTTCAAATTGTTTAAGATATTCATGGGTTGATGAAGAATAACTGATAAATACTTCAGTTCCTTCTTTAACGAGACGTGTTGTATCTATTATGATTTCATTTTCATCTTGTTTTATGATATTTTCTAAATAAATCCCTTTAATTTTACCATTATATTTAAATGCAATTCCGTCTCCAGGTTCTAAAATAACCGGAATTTCTTTATTTTTTATTTCAATAGTAACTTTTGTTCCTTCAATGTTGGTTATATCTCCTATGTATAATCCTTCGTGACCTGAACTTTCTCTTCCCATTACTTCTCCAGGTTTATCGCCCATAATGTATCCGCTGGTAAAATTTCTATTAAAAACAAGGTGCAAATCTTTTTCATAGTTTCCGGGGTTGCCATCAATAATGTTTCTGTAACTATTTACTATTGTTCCAATGTAATCTTTGGATTTCATTCTGCCTTCTAATTTAAGAGATTTAACTCCTGCATTTGAAATTTCTTTTATATTTTTGTAAGTAGCTAAATCATGAGTTGAAAGTAAAAATCCATTTCCTATATTGTAACCTCTGTATTTTAAACGATATTGTCTTCTACATGGTTGGGCACAAGCTCCTCTATTTCCACTTCTACCACTATTGTATGAAGACATATAGCATTTTCCACTAACACAATAACACAATGCGCCATGACCAAATACCTCAAGATCCATACTGATATTGTCTTTTTTAAGTTGATTATAGGTTTTTTTTATTTGATTTATATTAACTTCTCTTGGTAAAACTACTCTTTTTATATTATTGTCTGAAGCCCATTTAATTGAACTGTAATTATTTAATCCCATTTGTGTTGATGCATGAACTTCTAAATCTGGGATAAAAGTTTTTAAAAGCCAAATTAATCCAAAATCTTGTACAATAACTGCATCTACTCCAATTTGATATAATTTAAATAAATAATTCAACACATCTGCTATTTCAAAGTTATTGACTAATGTATTGACTGTTACATGAATCTTAACACCATTTAAATGAGCATAGTTCACTGCTTTTTCCAGTTCTTCAATTGTAAAGTTTTTAGCATATGCTCTTGCACCATAATTTGGTCCTGCAATATAAACTGCATCTGCACCAGCATTAACCGCAGTTACTAATACATCATAGGAACCTGCTGGAGCTAATAATTCTTTTAAAACCATTTTATTTTTACACCTTGATTGATTATTCATTTGTATATTTATAATTAATTATATATTAAATTTAAAACATATTCTATTTTATGTATATTGTATTTGAAGGAATTGATGGTGCTGGAAAATCAACTCAAATTCAATTATTAAAGCAATGGCTTGAAGATAACGGGTTTAGAGTTGAAACGTTAGTTGAACCAACAGATTCAGAAGTTGGAAAACTAATTAGAAAAATATTGCAACGTCCAGATGCAACAACAGACAATGTTCAAAAAACATTGGGGCTTCTCTTTGCAGCGGATAGGATGTTAATAATGGATAAACTGGAAGATAAATCGAAAATAATTATTTCAGATAGGTCTTTTATTTCAAGTTTAGCTTATCAAGAACCTGTTGATTGGATTGAAGTTTTAAATAAGTATGCTAAAAAGCCTGATTTATTAGTTTTACTTGATTTGGATGTTAAAAAATCAGTTGCAAGAACCTCTGGTGAGGATACATTCGAAAATGAGGAATTTTTAATCGGTGTTAAAGATAATTATTTAAAATTAGCTAAAAATTATACAAGTGAAATTATTGACGCAAATAATGGTGTAAATAAAGTATCTTCAGATATCAAAAAAGTGATTGCACCATATCTCGGAATCTGTCCGGATTGTATACAATAAAAAATAAAGGAGATTATTCTCCTTCTAATTCTTTTAGTCTGTCACGAATTCCAGTTTCTAAGAATTCTTTTACTTTTATAAGTTCATCATATTCTCCGATAAGTTTGGGTCCAAACTCAGTCTGCTCTAATTTAATATCAAATTTTTCGAATGCATGAGCAAGCATTTGTTCACCAACACCATTTGGCAAACCCATTTCGAATTCTTCTTTTTCTTCAACCATTTAGTTTTCCTCCATGTATTCTCTTACAGGAGCAAAGAATTCAATTAAGAAATCTTTAATTCCATTTTTTAAATCCATTGGGTGTAAATTACCTTCACTAAATTCTTTTATTAATTCATCATGTGTGAGTTCAATGTCTCCACCGAATTTTTCAGGTCTTTTAATGAGTAACTTTTCTTCATTTGGATAAACAAATGTTTCTGCAATTTCAATCATTGGATTGCCTTTAATTTCACCCTGTGGACAGTAACTTTTATTGATTTTTTTAGTAATATCTTTAATGGAGTCATCAACTGCAATATAATTTCCTTTACTTGAAGACATTTTTGCATCTCCATCAAGACCATGTAATAATGGGGTGTGAATACAAATAGGAACATTTTCCCCAATTTTCTCTAAGTTTTCACGTGCCAACATTTGGATTTTTCTCTGTTCCATACCTCCAAGAGCAATGTCTACTTTAAGTGCAGCCATATCTACAGTTTGCATAATCGGATAAATTACACTAGCTACTTTTGGATTATCATCTGCACGACTTACTTGATCCATACTTCTCCTTGCTCTTTTTAAAGTGGTCATTGTAGCTAATTGATAGACTTTATCAGTATAATCGGGTTCTAATTGGAATGATGAACCGTAAATATATTCAGTTTTTTCATCAAGACCGAGAGCTTGAAAACATTTTTTATTGTACTCAGCAGTTTCAGCAATTTCTTCAATAGTTCCTTTTCCATTTAAAAATGCATGGTAATCTGCTAGGAGGATTTTTATTTTGAATCCTAATTTTTGCAATTGTTTGAGTTTTTGTACAGTTACAGCATGTCCTAAATGGATTTTACCAGAAGGTTCGTAACCTGTATAAGCTATAGGTTCTTTTTTAGCAAGTACTTCTTTTAATTCTTCAGTGTCTATAACTTCTAAGGTTCCCTCTTCGATTAACTGAATCTTTTCTTCAATATTCATTTTATCACTTAGTTTAGTAAATATGTGTAATTATCGATTTTTATAAGTCTTATTTCGTCTCCAATATTATAATTAGCAAATTCATCTTTCATTTCTAAATCAACTGCGGAGTAATCAGCAGGGTCTAAAATTTGTATTGTACTTGGAGACATTGAAATTATTGTTGTTGTTTCAATATCTGATGATTTTTTAATAAGTTTAATTTTTTCCATATTTTTTAATGGAATATTCTGTTTTTTACCTGTTTTAATATCGTTACCAACAATTCTATTCTTATCAATACTTGTTACTTGAATTAGTTTATCTTCAAACATGATAAAGTCATTAATTTCAAATTCAGGTATTCTAACTGAAATCCAAATTCTGTATAATCCTTTTCCAGTAGATTTATCTTCACTGATAAGTCTTGGAGATTCTTTAATTGTTCCTCCAAACTCTTCTTTTAAAGCCTCAGCAACTTTTCTACCACTTTTCAGTGATCCAATGTAATAATCATGACCTTCTTTAGGTTTTGCTATTTGTGGGCAATATGCTAATTTGTCATTTTTTAGTTGTTTTATTAAAGTTTTTTCAACTATTTCATCAGCTTTGTCATATTCTTCGCTTTTTATTTCTCTTTTATCTGCTCTGAATTGTATGACTGATTCATAATATCCAGATTGTATTTTACTGCATGTTGGACAAACGGTTTTTAAAATTTTAACTTCAGTTTCTTGAGTTTCTTCAATTTCAGTTCCTTCAACATCTCCAACAATTTCTACATAGCATTTGGCGATTGTACCTTTCATTTGGTCAATTTCTAAATTAATAATTTCATTTGAGACTTTATCATCTATTTTTATGTTTCGCTCAAGTGCTCTGTAAATTATTTCTTCTTCGGGAATGAATTCTTCGCTCCATTTTCCTTCTTCAAGTTTACTATTACAATGGCTACAAATTTGAACTTCGATTCTTTTAGGCAGTTCAATCATCTGAAAATCTTTTAAAAAACAGTTTATGCAGATGTTGCCAATCATTTTTTTATCAGTACTTCCACACTCTGGACAAAACATATTATCAATAAAAAAATAAGAAAAAAGGTAAAACTATAAAGATTTTAAAGGTGCTGTTGCACCGCATGCAGCACATTTAAGTAAGAATATTCTACCTTCTCTGATAATTCGGGTATCTGGTCTGTTACATTCATGACAAATTACATATTTATCTACATAATCTTCAATTCTTTCATTAATTAAGTAATGAGTAAATTTACCTTGTAAAATTGCTCTTTGACCTTCAATATTTCCTGCAGTACCTAATTCTCTCATTAAGAATTTTAGTAAGTGTTGCGGATCTCTGTTTAAACCTTCTGCAACATCTTTGAAGTTTTTAATGAATGTTCTATTACCTTGAATATCTGAATAAGCTTTAGGGATTTTAAATCTTTTATGTTCAAATACTTCAGGAGGTAATTGGTCAATTGCTCTTTCTAATAAATCTTCGTATTTATCCATATTATCTCTCCTTGAAAATTAGTATAAATATAATATATTAAATTTTATTTTAATCCTTTATTAATGTATTGCTAATTAAGGACATATTCAATTTTTTTGAAATTTTATTTAATTGAATTTTGTTTTGTATTTTCTTTATTTTTCATCCTTAATTATTTAATAAAATTTTTAATATAATCCTAATATGTTTCAACGAATTTTACCAATTATCTGAACTGTAATGATTCATTTAGTTTTGTTTTTCTATTTTCATATTTAACATCAAGGATTATGATGTCGAGTGTTCGCCAAAAGTAATTTTTTTGATGCAAATTTTTCTTTGTTTTTGAATTGGAGTACTTTTAATCAGTTACAAAAATTAATTTTAGATTTTTGGCGGACACCCTGTCAAAAAAAATAAAATGTGGAATTTAAACCACACGTTTGAAGTATCCATTCACTGGCTGGTATATGACTCCTTTCTGGACCAAGTTTTTGACAATTTGTTCTGTTTTATCTTCACTTACTCCATATTTGTCACTCATATTGGATATTAATACATTTAAAGGAGCTTGTCCAGCATATTCTTCTTCAAGCTGTTTGATTTCTTCTGTTACTCTTTGTATTTTATCTCTATCTGATTTTGGTGTTCCACCACTTACGATATCAGCATCTAATTCTCCAGTTTCAGGATCAACACCAACTTCCTTAAGACAAGCTAACTGTAATCTAACAGCTTTTTCTGCATCTTCTTTATCAACAGTTTCTTTAAGTTTAATTTTAGCACTGGCTTCGGATAAACGGATAATTGCTTCTAGTTGCCTTGCAGTAATAGGAACTGCTCCTTGTTCTTCAGGATTGCTGTTTCTTGTACTCACATAAAATTCTTTTAAAACTTCATTAGCTTCTTCTGTTAATCTTGGATTAACATTTTTACGAGCATAAGCGATATATTTTCTAAGTAATTCAGGTTCAATTTCGTAATCAACAGTGTTGAATTGGTGAGTTTTTAAAATATGCTCTGCTAATTTTGAATCTCTTTCTTTACTTGGTTTATCTTCAATTACAAAAATCAAATCGAAACGAGAAATAATTGGGGCAGGTAAATCAATTTGTTCTGCAAGCACTTTGTATCTGTCAAATCTCCCAAATTTGGGGTTTGCTGCTGCAAGTACGGAACATCTGGAATTTAATGTTGCCATAATGCCTGCTTTTGCAATACTTACGGTTTGTTGTTCTAATGCTTCGTGAAGTGCTGATCTATCTTCCGATCTCATTTTATCGAGCTCATCGACACAAACATTACCTTGATCTCCAAGCACTAATGCTCCTGCTTCAAGAGACCATCCTCCAAGTTCATCTCTTACAGCTGCAGCTGTTAAACCTGCACCGGTTGTACCTTTACCACTTGTATAAATACTTCTTGGAGCGAGTCTAGAAACATATTTTAATATTTGGGATTTACCAATACCAGGATCCCCAACAATAAGAATATGGATATCTCCTCTTAATTTGGTTTCATCTTCTAGTTGTTTAGCGGCCCCTCCAAATAACTGTAGGGCTATCGCTTCTTTTACATCCCTATATCCTCTAATGGATGGTGCTGTTGATTTGATGATTTTATCATAAATATTAGGGTCTTTTGATAATTCGATGATTTGTTCTTCATCTTCTTCGGAAAGTTGCAATTCTTCAAATTCTTGTTCAAGGGGTTCAATATGATTTACATAAATGTAATTTTTAAATTTACCGCTTCTTTCCTCTCTGAAAGTTTTTAATGTTCCGGTAATTCTTACTTTATCTCCGGGATTTAATTTATCTACTAAATCATCTTCTAATATCATTAACATCTGTTTAGGTTCAGTTCCTCCAGATAAATTTTCTAAAGGTTCTTGCATTCTTGCAGTCTGCGTATCAACATATTTTGATTCTTCTTGAAGTAATCTAAATGATCGTCCTCCACATTCGCTACATAATGAAGGTTCTATTATTCTATTTGCTGAACTTTGTTCTACTTCATGTAATCTCATACAACCTCTACATTCAAACACTCCAGTTTCAATACGGGGTCTGATTTCATCAGTTTTTCTTACAATCCCATCTGCAGCAACAAAAGTTCCGATATATTTACTTAAAAGTGTTTTTAAGGGAATAATGTTACTTAAATGTTCAAAACGAATGTTGATATCTGCATCTTTAACAAGTGGATCAATATTTTTTATAGCTATTTTAGCAGCATCGATAACTTCTTCTGGTTTATCTATTAATAAATCTGCTAAGTCAGGATCAAATATTTCTAATGCACGATAATCTACATTAAGTGATCGTTCATCAGGGTATTGTTCAAGGATTTTGAATACGTCGTCCTTATATGATGTAGCAAAAAATTCTTCAAATTTTGCAATTGATGTTTGTGATTTAGTAGTTGAATTCATTATCTTATTATTATTTTTTCATAGTTAAAAAGAATTTTGTTATTGTAAGATTAGTAATAAAAATTATATACTAAAATTAATATACTATAATCTAATATTTTTTTATTAAATTATTCGAGGATAATATGAGAAAATCTAGATTAAGTTTATTTAAATCTACTTCTATGATGATTTCTGTTGTTGGAATCATAATGATAATTTCAACAATTATCGTTGTGGCATATGTGGGGTATAGTATTGTTTCATCCAGTATTACTAATGATATATCCTCTGGAACACAATATGATGAGCTTGCAGAACTTAAAGCTGAATACAGCAATTTGTCTGTTAAATTTGATAATATTAAATCAACATATTATGCAGGTGATGCTGATGATGTTAAAGTTTATAATGATGCTAAACTAGAGTTATCTCGGGCTAATTCCGCTATTGAAAATGTTCAAAGTGCTTTAGATGCAGATAAACCATCTAATGATGTTGATAGTAGAATTGTTTTTGCTAAAGAAAAACTTGAATCTGCTGAAAAGGCTTATAATAGTCTCTAATTTTTTCTTTTTTTTCTATTTCGTTTATTTGGCATATATTCTAAGCCAATAACATACATTTCAGAACTTTTTTTACGTGATGATGCTGGTTTTGTTGTTCTCACATGTCTGAATTTTCCTTTAAGAGAATCTAGCATGTTTTTATATTCGGGACCTTGGAATACTTTCATTACAAGATTTCCTTTTTCTTCTAATATGTTTTCAGCAATTTCGATTACAACATTAACTAAATCAATAGATCTAAGCTGATCAATATTCTTAATTCCGCATAATGATGGTGATGCATCAGACATTACTACTTTTGCTTTTCCTCCAATGAGGGTCATGATTTTTTCTTGAATTTCAGGTGTTGTGAAGTCTCCTCTGAGCCCATAATAATTTTCTTCATGGAATTTTTTGAATCTATTTAAATCCACTCCAACAACAATTCCTTCATCTCCAACTTTTTCAAGAGCAACTTGAGACCATCCTCCAGGTGCTGCTCCAAGATCAACGACTGTGTTTCCTTCTTTGATTAGTTTATATTTTTTATCAAGTTGTTTGAGTTTATATGATGCTCTTGAGCGATATTCCTCTTGTTTAGCTTTTTTATAATATGGGTCATTATGTTTTTCCATCTGCCATCTGCTTCCCATTTCAATCCCTCTTATATTTGTCAAAGTCAAGTGCACTACAGACAGGCGCACCAATTTTTTTAATTTCTACATTTACTTCTTGTTTGTTAATTTCAAGTAACATCACAGTTCTATCTGCAAGCCTTGGCACAATTGGACTGCCTGGATTTAAAAGTAAAACACCTTCTATTTGTTCAATTTTTGGTTGGTGTGAATGTCCAGATACTAAAATGTCGACCTGTAATTGTTTTGCAATATATAATAATTGTTGTGTGTCTGCTCTAGGATAAACTTCTCCATGCACTAAACCAATTTTCAGGTCTTCTGCAGTGATTACTTTTGTTTTTGGAAGGTCAATTCCATTTATTCTGTCCATATTTCCTTGTATTACTATAGTTGGTGCTATTTTTTCCAATTCTTCTATAACTTTCATAGATGTTAAATCTCCAGCATGCAATATTAAATCAACATCTTTAAAAGCATCAATTACTTTTTGCGGTATTTCTTTTGCTCTATCAGGAATATGTGTGTCTGAAATTAAACCGATTAACATAATTCTTCAATCCTCATTTAATCATTTAAGGTATTTGTTTATCATCCTTTTTAATCATATTTGATTAATCAAATAAAAACTATTATTAATTTAGAAAAATATATATAACATCATCATTCTTTTTAGGAGAGATAAAATGGGAAAAGTTAAAAAGGAAGATATCTTGGATATCTTGGCTAAATATGACAAAAGTGAAATAACAATAGCTACCCTTGGAAGCCATACCTCCTTACATATTTTGCAAGGTGCAAAAGAAGAAGGATTTAGAACAGCTATTGTTTGTGAAAAAGGAAGGGAAATTCCATATCAAAGATTTGATGTTGCAGATGAATATATCCTTGTCGATAAATTTAAAGACATTGTAAATGAAGATGTTCAACAAAAACTTAGAGATATGAATGCTATTGTGGTTCCTCATGGATCTTTTGTTGCATATGCTGGTTTGGATAATGTTGAAGATAAGTTCAATGTCCCTATGTTTGGTAATAGGGATGTACTTAGATGGGAGGCTGAAAGGGACAAAGAAAGACAATTGCTTGTTGAAGGTGGCGTAAGAATACCTTTCAAATATAATGGTCCTTCAGAAATTGACAGGCCAGTAATGGTTAAGTTCCCGGGTGCGAGAGGTGGAAGAGGTTACTTTGTTGCCTCATCTACTGAAGAATTTGATGCAAAAATTGAAGCTATGAAAGCACGTGGATGGTTAGAAGATAAAGATGTAGAAGCGGCACATATTGAAGAATATGTTTCCGGTTGTAATTACTGCATACACTATTTCTATTCTGCATTAGATGATACTGTTGAATTAATGGGTATGGATACAAGATACGAATCCAGTATTGATGGTTTTGTAAGAATGCCTGCAAAAGATCAATTGGATATTGATTTAAGTCCTTCTTATGTTGTTACTGGTAACCATCCTGCTGTAATTCGTGAATCTTTACTTCCGCAAGTATTTGATATGGCTGATAAATTAACTGAAAGTGCTAAAAAGTTAGTTGCACCAGGATTGAATGGTCCTTTCTGCATGCAAACTTTAGTAAATGATAATTTAGAAGTAATCTGTTTTGAAATTAGTGCAAGAACTGACGGCGGTACAAATACATTTATGGATGGTTCTCCTTATTCATATCTAACTTATGGTAAACCAATGAGTATGGGTAGAAGGATTGCTCTTGAAATCAAACGTGCGATAGAAAGAGAAGAATTAGAAAAAATAATAACATAAACTGTTATTATTTTTTATTTTTATTATTTTTTTAAGAGTTTATTTAAAATCCTTTTTTTAGTTTCAGTTGTTTTAATTTTACTTTTGTTTCTTGTTTTTGTTTTTACCGATTTTCTGTTTTTGATTATATTGTTCTAATGCTTTTATGCGATCTCTTTTAGCCCATGCACCAACAAAACCGATAAATGCACCAACAGCAATAACGGTCAGGGTCACTGCAAGTATTCCATTTTCTGTTGTAAAAAATCCTTCTTTAAATGTTCCTAAATATCCTTGTAATGTTAATATTGCTACTGGTGTGGATGCTAATGCTCCCATTGCAGTTCCAATTTTGATGTTTGATTGTCCATATCCTGCATAGATAAGTCCTATCGCTGAAAAGGGATATAACCAATCCCAATACTGGTATCCTATTAATATACATGCTGCAGCTATTGCAGCTCCAAAAACTAATGCCTTTATATTTATCTCTGAAAACATATTCATATTTTCTATCTCCAAAAACTTATTTTTTAGAAGCTATTATTCCACCTAACGCTCCAGTTATTCCCATTACGATTGAATAATAAATTAAATAACCTAATACTATGGTTATGCTTGTAATTCCTGAGAGGGTAAATCCAGTTAATCCTCCGAAAATACCGAATAAACTTCCACCTAAAGTTGCAACTAAAACAAATAATATAGCACAAACAATGGTTCCTAATGCTCCAGCAACAGCAGCATTCCATAAGCCACTAAGTGCTCCGTCATGTGCGATATAACCTGTGATGAATCCAACAAATAATAATCCAATAAATTCATATTGTGCGAAAAATGATTTAACTATTACAGCTAATATGAAACCTATAATCACTGCTTTCCATTTAGTCATAATATCACTATTCTATATAATTATTTGATTTCATTAATAAAAATATTTATTTTTTCTTCTGGGTTTTTAATGTCTTCTGCAGTAAAAAACATGGTGGAAATTTGTTCTTTTCCAGTTATTTCTGAGATATTTTTTAAGGTTTTTTCATATCCGTTGCCCATGCATGTACAGAATGAAGCTACATTTTTGAAGTCTTTATTGTATTTCATCAAGTAAGTGTAAATTGGAGTTGCTATATTTGAAGCCCAAACTGGTGTTCCAATGATAATTAAATCATAATCTGTTGGATTTTTTGAAATAATATTAATGTCGCTTGTTCTTCCCATTGAAGCATTCATTCCACCTTTTAAAAATCCAAGTTTTCCAGAATATTTGTCGTCGTCAGTTATTTCTTCAATATCACAATTAATTTTCTCTTGAATCATTTTAGCTATTTTTTTAGTTACATCTGTCCTGGAATAATAAACGAGTAAGGTTTTCATTGTATCACCTAATAAATGTCTTTTAATTTATCTTTAATCTGATCAAGTATTGCTTTATGCATTCTTTTTGTAAATTCTGCTTTGTCATTCTGATTTAGAATATCTAAATATCCTTGTGAAACTAAATTAAATGCAAATGGGCTTGGTATCACAGTATTTATGGTTTTTATTTCCATGGATTCGTTATCAATCATGTTTATTACTTTCAAAGCATTTTTAATATCCATGTAATCTTCAAGCGCTTCTCTTCTAGCTTCTTTTAATATTGAGAAATTATCGTCCATGTCCTGAACAAATTTTAGCAATATTTTTCCACGAACTTGTTGACGACCGGCTGATTTGGATTCTCCTTTGTATTTCCTTAGAGTCATTAGAGATCTTCCAGCACAGTGTCTAAATCGTGATGCAAGTGTTTCTGTTTTGTTTAGGGAATTTGTTAATATTGTTTCAAAGTTTTCAGGGGTTAATTGTTTAAATGATTCTAATCCACCAATTTTACCATCTGAACTCAAATAAAAACCATTGTCTGTAATTGAAATTGTAATATTTGTATTATATTGATGTGCAACAACATATCCAACAGCACGTGATAGGGCATCATTTACTTTTCTTCCAAATAATGAATGAAATATTACAAAATTTCTTCCACCAAATCCTTTATAGTATTCAACGAGTAAAAGGCGATTACTTGGAATTTTGGCATATTTATATTGTTCAACAAAATATTCATAAATGGAATTAGCTGCAAAATCATCAACATATAAGTAATCAAAAATAAAATCCATTATTTCTTCTTTACTTCTTCGATATTCAAATTTGGTTTCCATATGGGATCTGAAACGTTGAATATCCATTGCAAGGTCAAAAGATAATGGTAACTGCTGTGAAAACCATGAAGGTATTGTTGGAGGTCCACTTGCAGGAGTTACATTGATTGTCATTCCTTTCCCATAGTTGAATCTATAAATCCTACCTCCTAAAACGAAAGTATCTCCTTTTTTTAATCTTTCCATGAAGTTTTCTTCGATTTTTCCAACAGTTTCTCCATCACATTTGACCAAAACACCAGAACTATCAGGTATTGTTCCAATATTAGTTGAATAAATCATTCTGGCTAATTTCCCACGTTTTCCAAAAGTATTTTCTTTATAGTCAATCCAAATCTTAGCGTAAACATATCTCTCTTCAAGTTCAGGATATTCGCCGGCCATGTAACTTAATACATCTTCATAATCATCCCTTGGTAAGTTTTTATAGCAATAGCTTTTTTTTATCACATCATAAGCATAATCAATGTCCCATGGATTTTCAATACTCATTCCATAGATATGTTGGGCTAGAACATCTAAACAGTTAGTTGGAATATTAATATTGTCTATTTTTCCTTCTTTTGCATTTTTAAGCAAAACAGAGCATTCAACTAAATCGTCACGATTCGTTACAATAATTCTGCCTCTAGATTTTTCATGTAATTTGTGTCCGCTTCTTCCAATTCTCTGAAGTGCTCTTGCAACAGATTTGGGTGAATTTATTAAAACAACAAGGTCTATGTATCCAATATCTATTCCAAGCTCAAGAGATGTTGATGAAACTACTACTTTGAGTTTTCCTTCCTTTAATTTATTCTCTGTGTCAAGACGAACTTCTTTTGAAAGTGAGGAGTGATGGGCCATTATATTTGAATCATTATAATTCATAGGATACATTTTCTTTAAGTTATAAACAAAACGTTCTGTTCCGCTACGGGTATTTGTAAAGATTAATGTAGTTTTATTTTCTTGGATTAAATCATCTAATAAATCGTACATCCCAAGACGAGTATCTTCTTCATCTGCTATTACAATGTCACTTACAGGACACATTACCTGCATATCCAGTTCTTTTAAATAGTTGATTTTAACAAGTTTACAGTCACGTTCAATACCGTATTCATAACCTACAAGGAATCTTGCAACTTCTTCAAGCGGACTTACAGTTGCTGAAAGTCCAATCCGAGTATATTGTCCAATTAAGTGTTGCAATCTCTCTAAAGATAAACTTAAATGAACTCCACGTTTATTTTCGGCTAGTGAATGTATTTCATCAACAATAACATATTTAACTCCACTTAATTTTTCTCTAAACTTAGGGGCAACAAGTAATATGGATAATGTTTCGGGAGTTGTGATTAAAATGTGTGGAGGTTTTTTAAGCATTTTTTGTCTTTGATATTGTGAAGTATCACCTGTTCTTACAGCTTTTCGTATTCCTAAATCTTTTCCAGCTATTTCTTCAATTCCTTTTAATGGTTCTTCTAGATTTTTTTCAATATCATTATCTAATGCCTTTAGAGGTGAAATGTAAATGCAATACACTTTATCTTCTAGTTGATCGGTATCGGCAAGTGTTGTTAATTCACTAATTATGGATAAAAATGCAGTTAATGTTTTTCCAGATCCTGTTGGTGATGAAATTAGAATGTTGTTCCTTTTGTGAATGTCTATGATTGATTTTTTCTGTGCAGGTGTAAAATCTTCGAATTGTAAGTCAAACCATTTTTGAACCCATGGATGTAAGGTTTTAAAAATTTGTTTTTTAGAGTAGATTTTAGTTTGCTCTTCAATCATTGTTACTATGCCTCATTTTTTCTTTTAATATTATTATTTTTTTAATTTTTATAGTATTTAATTATATTTTTAAATATTTTATGTTCAGTTTAATAACATTCAATTAACTTTCTTCTTAAATGGATATATTTTAATAGTTTGTTTGGCCAGTTAGAACTATTATTTTGAATATTTTATAATTATTATTATATTTTATTAAATATTTTCTGTATATTTTATTGTTTTACTTAATAATAATAGTTAAATAGTTTAAATTATAATATATTTATTCATGGGCTTATGCCTAGGTGGTATAGAAAATGAAAAACTATTTTGATATTAAAGACAAAGTTGCAGTTATTACTGGTGCTTCTTCTGGTCTTGGCTGGCAAATTGCTCAAGCATATGCAAGCCAAGGTGCAAAATTAGCACTATTTGCAAGAAGAGAAGAAAGACTTCAAGAAAATATCGCTGAAATAGAAAAAGAATTCGGAACCGAAGCGATCTATGCCGTATGTGATGTTGGAAATTATGACAGTATCACTGAAGCTGTTGCAAAAGTTATGGATGCTTATGGAAGAATTGACATTTTAGTTAATGCGGCAGGTATGGGAAACAACAAAATGGTTACTGATCAATCCAACGAAGAATGGGAAAGACACATTCACATTGACTTAAGTGGTGTTTATTACATGTGTAAGGCTGTTGGAGAAGTCATGATTGAACAGGAATATGGTAAAATCATTAACATTGGTTCAATCCACTCTAGAGTTATCTTCCCTGGTGGAGGAATTAGTGCATACTCCTCAGCTAAAGGTGGGGTAATGAACTTAACTAAAAACTTGGCAGTTGAATGGGCAAAATATAATATTACTGTAAATGCTATTGGTCCTGCAGTATTTGAAACAGAATTGACTGTTGATTCAATTGAAATGGATGGATTTATGGATCTTATTAAAGCATATTGTCCTGCTGGTCGTTTAGGTAAACCTGGTGAATTAGATGGTATAGCTATTTACTTAGCATCTGATGCATCTAGTTTCTGTACTGGTCAATTAATTTGTATTGATGGTGGATGGACTGCTATTTAAATAAGAGATTTTTTCTCTTATTTTTTTCTATTTTTTTTAAAAGATTATATATTTTTAAAATCTAACTTATTATCATGTCTAATTTAAGTTTTGATGAAGCTATTTCTAACTTATCTGCTGAAGATGTTGGAGTTAGAAAAGAAGCTATAAAATCATTAGTTGGAATTACTGATGAAAAAGCTATTGAACCATTAATTAAAGCTACTACTGATGATAATGCACAAGTCAGATTCAAAGCGGCTGAAATTTTAGGAAATATGGGTGATTTGGCTGTTGATAAATTAATCAATGAATTTAATAATGCTGAAGGTAAAGATAAAAGATTTTTGGCTTTTGCACTTAAAGAAACTGAAGATAATAGAATTATTCCTTATTTTGTTGAAGCAACTGAAGATGATGATTTTGGAGTTAGAAAAGTTGCTGTACGTGCTTTAGGAGAACTTCAAGCTATAAATGAACTTGAATCAATTTCAAAATGCCTTAAAGATGAAGATTGGGGTGTTAGATTAGCTACTATTCAAGCTTTAGGTGATTTTGCAACTGATGAATCAATTAAATTAATTAAAGATGCTAGAAAAAGTGAAGATGATAAGGACTTCAAAAAGTCTTGTAATAAAGCCATTAAAAAAGCTGAAAAAAGACAAAAAGCAAAAGCATCTGGAAAAGCCATAGTAAAAGTCATTCCAATGAGCACTATTAAAGAAATGGAAAAGAGCAATATACAAAAAGCCATTAAAGAATATGAACGATATGTTGAAGCAAAACAAGCAAAAGATGCTCCATACAAACGTTTATGTGTATTGTATAGGAAAGCTAACGACTATGAAAATGAAGTTAGGGTAATTGAAACTGCAATTGAAGTATTTGCAGATAATGATAAAAAATTATCTTACTTTGAGAAAAGATTAGCTAAATTAAAATAGTTATCTTAGAATAATCTTGTAGATGTCATTTCTTTTATTTTTTATGAGGGGTAACTCTTCCCTTATTTTTTTTATTTCATTTAAATCAATTTCTGAAATTATCAAACTCTCTTTTTCACTAGCTTGAGCTATTACTTTTCCCCAAGGATTTACAATAATCGAATGCCCGTAACTATGATAACTAGCATTTTTATTTAATGCAGGTGCAACGCCAATGCAAAATGCTTGATTGTCAATAGCTCTTGAGCGAAATAGCAGTTCCCAATGGGAAGAACCAGTTGTCATGTTAAAAGCACCAGGATAAACTAGTATTAATGCTCCATTTTCAACCATAATTCGTGCAAGTTCGGGAAAACGGATATCGTAACAGATTCCAATGCCTATTTTTCCAAATTCAGTTTCAGCTACTGTAACTTTATTGCCTGCAGTTAACACATCTGATTCTTTGAATGTTACTTTTCCTTTAACATCAATATCAAAAAGATGCATCTTCCTGTGTTTTGCAATAACATTTCCTTGTTTGTCAAAAAGATAGCTAGTATTATACAATTTATTCTCTTCTCTTTCAGGAATGGATCCTGCGAGAATGTATACTTTGTTTGTTTTAGCTAATTCAGAAATCTCGTTAAGTGTAGGACTATTATTTTCTTTTTCACCATACTCAATAAATTTATCGTTTGAATATGGGCAATTAAACATTTCGGGCAATATTATAAAATCAGCATTTTTAGATACGCTTTCTTTAATCATTGAATGTGCTCTTTTGATATTTTCTTTTTTGTTATCAACAACATTCATTTGACATAAAGCGAGTTTAATTTTTGTCATTTTAAACACTTAAAAAATAGAAAAATGTATGATTTAAATCATACTTAAGCTATGTCTGCAGAATTTATCACACTATTAATTTCATCAGATGTAATGGAATTGACGGAATCTCCAGAAAGTCTGAATACATATAGTTCTCCATTACTAAACATTGAAACATATCTTGTGTAGTTTCCATCAGCGTTTTCTAAGATAATATTTGATGCATTTCTACCATCTAATGTTATTGTTTCAAGAAGGGTGACAGAAGCACCTACACTTTGAGCATGTGTGATTCTATTTTGGTTTATTTCTTTTAAAGATGATGCACTACTGCTGACATTGTAATATTCAACAGTTGTGTTGTTTGCTGCTTTATAAAATATAGCTCCTGGATGTTCTTCATCAGTTTGGTTTAGTTCCTGCCAATCACCAGGATATTTGAATGAAAATGATCCTGCACTATATTTTTCTGTGTCAACATTTTGAATCGGTGAAGATTTATTGGTTGATCCAGTTAAAAAGATTCCACAAATTAAAATTAAAGTTATAACTAAGATTATTCCAATAATAAGCTTTTTCTGTTTTATAATAGTAAGTGTACTTTCGTCATTGGAAGGTTCCTTTTTGTGTTCTTTTTTGAAGATATCTTCTCCTTTAGGCACTGAATTTTTAGCTTTAGGGAATTTATATCCACAGTTTCCACAAACTGGGGCTCCATCATAACTAGGATTTCCACATTCGGGACATTTTTTCACAGTTTAACCTCCATTAAATTTTCATTTGTTAGTAACAATATTTATAATAATGTTTTTATTCTTATAAATAGATATTTATAATCGTGATAGAATGCTTAGTGAAGAAATGATTGATATTAATGATATAAATTATGCTATTTATAAAATTGGGCATTGGGAAAATAACTATGAAATTAATCAAATTGGTTTATCTAATGAAATTCCGGTTACTAAAAATACTTTAAAGCATGTAAAACTTTCAATGGTAGAAATTAGGACTTCTAGATTTGAATTATCTGATAAAATAGTTAATGGTTTTGTAGCTATTGCAATTCATTTAAATTCCAATGTTCAAAACATGGAATTGGATGAACTGATTGAACTTGAAGAAAAAGAATATCAAAATATTTTAAAGGAACTTGATAATCTGGAATTATTGGATGATAATGAATCCATTCCTTTGGATAGTGAAGACTATCTTATTTATAAATTGGAAAAAGATTGCCATGTAACGAAATCTGTTCCTGCTAATTTGTACACCATAAATTATCATAACAATGAATTGAAGAAAATTGAAGATGCATTAGATTAAAATGCATCTAATGTTACTTTTTTATCTCTTTTTAACTCACGTGGAGGTTCAATAGATACAAACTCGATACCTTCATTTTCCAGTAATTCCAAAGCATCATCCATAATTGAAGGTGCAACAAGCAGTCCTCTAATTTTTTTCTTTTGAGATTCACACTCTTTTAAATAATCATTGTCTGTATTTTCTAAATCCTGAAGATATCTTCTAAGTTGTTTCACTGCTGTAATTCCAGCTTTTCGTGCTTTTAATTCAAGAACCATTAAATTATTATCACTGTCTTTTCCTAAAATGTCTATAAATCCATGTTCCACACTATATTCGCGGGCAGTAGGTGTAAAACCTTCTTCAATCATGTGTGGTTTTTCCATTATCATGTCACCCATATCTTTTTCATATCCTGCCTGTTCAAGTTCCTCAAAGTCTTCAATATTTGCATAATTTATAAATTGGATTTTTCTAATTTCTACAGTCAGCAATTCTTTTGGAGTTCTTCTATGGCTTTCTAAGAACAAATTGTCATTTTTAATGTAACTTCTGGTTCTTGATTTTGGAGGTTGCCAATTCACAGGTTCTACTTTTTTTTCTTGATGGATTAAAAATGTTCCATCTGGTTTAATCATAATTATACGTTCTCCCCAGTTGAGTTCACTTAATGCCCTTCCTTCATAACTAACTTTACAGCAAGCAAAGATTAGTATTGTTGTTTTTTTACGTAGAGCTTCTTGAACCAGATCATATCCATCTTCACAACTAGGCTTTTCTAAAATTTTATATTTCATTACAATAACATTGTTTAGTTTAATTTAAATAATTTGTTTTTTAAAGAATAACTTAATTTAATTTGATGTGGGGGATTATAATTTACGATGAAAATTATTTTATATCAAAAAATGAATATTTTACATTGAATTCATTTGAATTTGAGAATGGTGGTGTATTAAATGATGTAAACGTGGAGTATATGTCATTCGGAACTCCAATTTATGATGACAATGGAATTATAAAAAATGCTATTGTCTATTGCCATGGATCTTTAGGCAGTTACTCTTCAATAAAAAAACTTGCACCATTATTAGGTGAAAATGATGCTTTTGATGAAAATAAATATTTTTTCATTTGTATTTCAGCGTTAGGATCACCAGGGTCCTGTTCCCCATCAAGCACTGATTTAAAAAATAAATTCCCAAAATATTCTATCAGGGATGTTGTAAAATTTCAAAAAAAATTTTTAGCTGAAAAATTTAACATCAATCATGTTTTAGGGATGATTGGTAATTCCATGGGGGGTTTTGTTTGTCTTACTTCAGCAATAAATTTCCCAGATTATGCAGATTTTATTATTTGCGGTGTTAGTAGCTATAAAGTTGCGGGGCATGATTTTATACTATCACAATTTGTAAATGAAATCATTGAATCTGATCCGGATTATAATAAAGGAGATTTGACTTATTCTTTAATTAGAACATTAAGAATAGCTTGTTTGGCTGAATTTAATTTTGGATTATCAAAAAAAGCATTAAGGGATATGTCTAAAATTGAATTAAGTTCTGAATTTGAAAATTTTGGTAATGAAAGTATTGAAACAGATATTTATGATTTAAAATATTGTAATGAAGCATGCATGTATTTTGATGTTGAAGAAGAATTGGGCAATATCAAATCAAAAACATTAATAATTGCATGTAATCAGGATCCTCATTTTCCACCTGAATTGGATGCTATTCCAATGTCTAAAATGATAAATGGGTCTAAATTAGTAATAATGGATTCAGATTTAGGGCATTTATGTTTTAATGAATTGGATACTATTTCAAATGAATTAAAGGAGTTCATGGAGGGATTGGGTGATTGTTAAAATTTTAAATTATGGTGATGTTGGTAATCTTAAATTCATTGAATATGGCATATATGGATTATTATCAACTCAAATTGATTATCTTATGGAAAATTTAGAGGAGGAAACCTCAATTAATGAGGATGTATTAATCATTAAAATGTATTTTGAAAGTAAGTTATATCCTTTCCAAAGTGGTGCTGCAAAATTCAGATTAGATGATTTCGTCGCTCGTGAAGAAATAGAAATGGCTATGTTTTTGTCAAGTTTTTTAGAGGATATGGTGTGAAATTATTTATATAATTAACATATTATATTAAATTAATTAACAATGTGGGGTGTTAGTATTTTTCGAGAATTAAATATTGAATTTAGCAATTTTATCATGTCTTCTTTTGAATTTGAATCTGGTAGAATTCTTAAAGATGTCAATGTTGAATATAGTACTATGGGATTTCCAAAATATGATGAAGATGGAAACATTACTAATGCGATTGTATTTTGCCCCACTCTTAAAGGGGAACGTTCTGTTTTAGCTAATCTTCATAATGCTTTGACTATGGATAATATTTCTAATGATGATGAGTTTGCTTTTATCCGTGATAAAAAATATTTTTTTATTAGGATTGTTTCATTAGGTTCTCCGGAGTCATGTTCTCCTTCCACCACTGATTTAAAACATAATTTTCCTAATTATACTTTTAGAGACTGTGTTAATTTTAAAAAACAGTTTTTAAAAGAAAAATTTAATTTGGATTCAGTTTTAGCTATTGTTGGTGAAGGAGTAGGGGGTTGTGAAGTATTTACCTGGGCTTGTGAATATCCGGATTATATGGAATTCATATTATCCATGAATAATCTGGCTAAACTATCTGGAACTAGTTATATATTTTTCAAAAGCATGGAAAGTGTATTAGAATCAAACGATAAAATTTATTCTGATGTATATGATCCATCTTTGTCCAAATTGGTTGTTGCAGTTAACAAGATGCTGTTCTTAAATTATTTATCAAGAAACATGCTTTCCAATTTATCAAGGGATGAACTTGATGCGTTATTGGATAATTTTGTAGAAGATGGTTTATTCAGGGATGTTCATGATTTGAAATACCTTTGTGATTGTCTTTTAGAGTATGATGTGAATGATAAATTATCTAATATAAAAGCTAAGACCATACTTATAGCAATAGAAGGTCAATTTTTGGTAAATGTTGAAAAAGAAGTTTTACCACTGGAAAATGCAATTGATGATGTGGAGGTTATGGTGATTCAGTTAGATGAAGGGGAATTTGATAATGGGGAGTCATATTCTTCTGTTTTTAAAATATTTTCATTTTTAAATGAATATGGAGTAGAATAAAAAAGCTAATTCAAATTAGCTTTTTTTTTTATTTTGATACATCAAGCATATGTTGAACAGCTTTTTTTGATTTATCAGCAACATCTTTTGGTAATGTGACTTGTGGAGCTTCGTTTACAAGTGAATCTCTTATTTTTTCAAGTGTGTGCAATTTCATTGTTTCACAAATAGCTCCTTCAAGTAAAGGATATAATTTTTTTCCAGGTACTTCTGCATTGATTCTTGTAATCATGTCAATTTCAGTTCCAATTACAAATTCTTCTTTATCACTTGTTGCAATGTATTTTAACATTCCTCCAGTGGACATTACTTTATCACATGCTTTTTGAACTTTAATATCACATTCTGGGTGACAAATTATTTCCGCATTAGGATATTGTTCTCTTTTAAGCTCAACATCTTCAACATGGAATAATCTATGAACATAACAATGACCATCTTTAGGCACAGGAATGATTACCTTATCGATTTTATCGGCTACATGAGTTCCTAAATTTTTATCTGGTCCAAATAATATTTTATCATGAGGCAAGCTTTGTGCAACTTTTACTGCATTAGCTGAAGTACATAATGTATCTGCATGTTGTTTAGCTTCAGCAATACTGTTTACATAAAGGATAACTCCTGCATCAGGATTTTCTTCTTTTGCTTTTAAAAGCACATCTTCAGGCAACATATGTGCCATTGGACATTCAGCTTCTAATGTTGGAATAACAATTTTTTTATCGGGGTTTAATATAAATGCGGTTTCGGCCATGAAATCTACACCACAAAATATTACTAAATCTTTATCATCAATTTCAGAAGCTTTAATACATAATTCTAATGAATCTCCAAGAAAATCTGCGATTTCTTGAACTTCTTTTGGCTGGTAATTATGTGCAAGTATTATTGCATTTTTTTCTTCTTTTAATTTTAAAATTTCTTTTTGAAGTGTATTACTCATCTTTTTCACCCATTTTTGTAAATTTTCTAATTTCGTTTGTAATTGTTAATTTATATTTATCTTTACTATTAAATTCTTTTACCCAAAACGATACTTTGAGCTGAGTTTCTTCAAAAGTGATTCCTTTTGAATAAACGGATGGTTTTGGATTTTTTAATATTCCATCATATTCTAATATTTTTTTAACAATGTATTTTTCAAATTCCTCAACATCAATATTTAATGACAATCCGGTTTGGATGTCTACTCTATATTTTTCAGGAGTTTTAAAGTGTAAGTAGGGGTAATTTGTCAATGTGGAGTTTGGAATAATCTTTTTAACACCACTGTCATCAGAAATAATAGTTGATCTAAGGGTTATTCTTTCAACAATTCCTTTTTTATTGTTTATTTCAATTGTATCCCCAACTTGAATACTTTTTCCAATAATCAATGTTATTCCTGAGAATAAATTTGATATTAAATCTTTAGCAGCAAAACTCAAAGCTATACCTGCTATTCCCAAACTCAATAATGTTCCTGCCAGATTTATTCCAAAAAATTGTAAAATAATCATTAATGCAATAAAATAGATTATATAATTTATTATATCTCTTGTAAGATAAATTGCAGCCTCATTGTTGTGAAAACGTTTCATTTTATTCATTAAAAAGGCAATTAGTCTAGTTAAAAAAGATGTGGCGATAATAACTATTAAAATATAAATTAACGTCCATGCAGGATTATTTAATGTTACTGATATGTTCATAATATCCTCTTAAATCTCTATTTTCATAAAATCTTTTGCCAGTTTTGTATTCTTAAAAATTTTTTTTGCTTCTTTAAGTAAATCATCTAATGTTGCATATCTCGTACTGAAATGTGTTAAAACTAATTGTTTGGAGTTACTTTTTTTAGCTATTCTTGCAGCATCCGAAGATGTTGAATGGAAGTTTTCTTCTGCTTTATCGGCATCTTCATTCATATATGTTGATTCATGGATTAAAATGGTTGAATCTTTTGCAAAATCAATCATTTCTTCACAGGGTGCAGTATCACCAGAATAAGTTATTTTAATTCCTTTTCTTGCAGGCCCTAATACTTGTTCAGGTTTGATTATTTTACCATTGATTTCTATTTCTTCACCATTGTGTAATTTTCCAAAAGCAGGTCCAACAGGAACGCCTAATTCAATTGCTTTTTGACGGAGAAATCTTGGTTTTTTAAGTTCTTCTACAGCATATGCTAAGCATGGAACTTGGTGATTGACATGTTGTGATCGGATTATGTATTCTTCACAACATTCAATAGTTTCTGTACCAATTTCAATAAATTCAATTGGAAAATCAATTTTACAATATCCTAAGTTTAATATTGCATTTTTTAATGCATTCAAACCTTTTGGCCCATATATTGTTAATTTAGTTTCTCTGCCTCTAAAATTCATTGACTGTAATAGTCCTGGAAGGCCTAGAATATGATCGCCATGATAATGACTAATAAAAATCTTAGATATTTTCATAGGACTTATTTTAGCAAAAATTAATTGTCTTTGTGTTCCTTCACCACAATCAAATAATATAATCTCACCAAATGCTTTTAGAATAATTGCAGGGTGATTTCTAGTATAAGAATGTACTGCTGATGAAGTTCCTAAAAATATAATTTCCATGTAATCACTTATTTTTATATTATAAAAATATTATATACTAATATATAATAAGTAAATTTTGGTGATTTTTTGGATAGAATAATTGAATATATGCTTGAAGAAGATAAGGGATTTGGAGATATTACTTCTGAAGCACTTGTGGAAAAAGATTTGGAAGTTAATGCATATATCATTTCAAAAGATGAAGGTATTTTGGCAGGAATGAACATTGTCAAAGATTTATTTGAAGAGTTTGATGTTGAAGTTGTATATAATTTAGAAGATGGGAGTAAAATTACAAAAAAAGATTTATTGATGTCTGTTAAAGGTAATGCAAGGACAATTTTACTTCTTGAAAGGACTGTGCTCAACTTATCAATGAGGATGAGTGGAGTGGCCAGTGCCGCTAGTTATTATTCTTCTTTAGTTAAAAATCATGATGTGAGAATTGCTGGAACTCGTAAAACTTCTCCGGCATTGGCTAAATTTGATAAATATGCATTAAAAGTAGGTGGTGTAGATACTCATCGTTTTAGTTTGGATGATATGGTTTTAATTAAAGATAATCATATTGCCGTATTCAAATCTCCTTTAGATGCTCTTTTAAAAGCAAAAGCTAATGTTAGTTTTTCTAAAAAAATCGAAATTGAAGTTGAAACATTATCCGATGCCATTGAATGTGTAAAAAATAAAGCGGATATTGTGATGCTTGATAATATGAGTGGAAATGAAGTTAAAGAGGTCATCGATGAACTTGAAAAATTAAACATTCGTCAAAATTCTTTAATTGAAGTTTCTGGCGGTATTACTGAAGACAATATCATGGATTATGTTGAATCTGGTGTGGATATTATTTCAATTGGTGCTTTAACCCATTCCTCTAGAAGTTTGAATTTCAGTTTGAAAATTGAATAAATTATAATCTTAAAGATAATTTTTCCTTAAGTTCTTCATCACTCATTTCGGTGATGAAAGTTTCATCATTACTAATTGCTTTTTCAGCCAGATTCAACTTATTTTTACTCATCTCATCAATTACTTCTTCTAATGTTCCTTTTGTTATAAATCTATATACCATAACATCTTTTTCTTGACCAATTCGATGTACACGATCTGTTGCTTGATTTTCTATTGCCGGATTCCACCATAAGTCATAATGAATAACATTTTGTGCGGCAGTTAAATTTAATCCCACACCTCCAGTTTTAAGGGTTGCAACTAAAATTTTATGATCTTCATCTTCCTGGAATGTTGAAATTATATCTGATCGTTTTTCTTGTGTAAGTGAGCCATGTAAGAATAAAACGTCTGTTTTTAATTTCTTAGAAACTAATTTTTTAATAATCTCACCCATTTTGGCATATTGGGTAAATATTATTACTTTTTCATTAACATCTAAAATATTTTCTAAAATTGTTATCAATAACTCCATTTTTCCAGATTCATTAATTTTAGGATTATCTGAACGCAAATATTGTGCAGGGTGATTGCAGGCTTGTTTTAATCCAGTTATAATATTTAAAATAATTCCTTTTCTTTCAATACCTGTTTTACCTTCCAAATCTTCAAAAATTCCTTCCATTATTGCATTATAGAGTAATACTTGTTTTTTGGTTAAGCTACAGTATATGTCATTAACAATTTTGTCGGGAAGCTCATCTTTGATGTTGTCATCAGTTTTAAGACGTCTTAACACAAATGGCTTAGTTATTGTTTTAAAATTTTCTAAAGTTGATGTTTCTTCCAACCTTTCGATTCTAAAAACATAATCTCTTTTGAAATTGTCTAATGTTGATAAATAGCCTTTATTTACAAAATCAAATATTGACCAATAATCAGTTAGTTTATTTTCAATTGGTGTTCCTGTAAGAGCAATTTTATTAAATGCAGGAACACTTTTTATTGCTTTTGTTTGTTGTGTGTTTGGATTTTTAATGTTCTGAGCCTCATCAATAACACATATGAACCATTTTTTATCTAAAAACATATCTAAATCCAGTCTAATTACTCCATATGATGTTAAAATAATGTCATATTCATCTAATGGGAATGTTCTGTTAGCACCATGATAAATATAATAGGAAAGTGTAGGCGTGAATTTTTTAATTTCATTTTCCCAGTTGGATAACAATGTAGGAGGTACTATAATTAAGGATGGCTCATAATCATAATGTTTTTGCTCTTTAAAGTGAAGAATTGCAGTTAAAACTTGTATTGTTTTCCCAAGACCCATGTCATCAGCCAATATGCATCCAAAGTTATATTTAATGTTCTGAACTATCCAGGAATAACCTATCTTTTGGTATGCTCTTAATTCACCGGTTAATTCTTTTGGAATATCATAAACTCTTGTTTCATTAACAAGTTTTTTGAATTTTACATATTCTTTAGAATTGTTTAAATGTTTTTTAAATATTTCTTCAGATTTTGCATCCATGATTTTCTTCTCTTTAAATTATATTAAGGTATTTGTTATATTTTTTCACAATTGATTTAATCTTTTTGTAGGTCTTGTTATAATTAAATACAATTGCTTATTGAATGTGATTTTCAATTAAATTGAATTTATTTTTTTAAAATATCTCATTTTTTAGTCAAAAAACAAACTTTAATAATATGGTAAAATAATATATATTAAAGATAGAAAGTAATTTTATATTTTTTTATGATGGTGATTTAATGGTAAAAATAGCTAAATTAGCTTTAGAAGATGGTACTATTTTAAAAGGTGAGGCATTCGGTTATGAAACCACTAAATTGGGAGAACTTATTTTTTCTACTGGTATGGGTGGTTATACTGAATCTTTAACTGATCCGTCTTTTAAGGGAGAAATTTTAATGTCTACTTACCCATTAGAGGGAAATCATGGTGTAAGTGAGAAGTGGTATCAATCAGATAAAATTCAAGCGGAAGGTTTTGTTTGTCGTGAGGTTTGTCGTGAGGTTTCAAATTTCGGACCTCAAAAAACATTGGATGATTTTTTAAAAGAATTTAAGACTCCCGGAATTAGTGGGATTGATACTCGTGATTTAACACTTAAAATTCGTGAAAGAGGTTCTCTTAAAGCGGCAATAACAACTGAAAATATTTCTGATGATGAACTAATTAATTTAGCTAGTTCACAACCGAGTATTGAGGATATGGATGTTGTCCCGTTAGTGTCTACAAAAGAAATCAAAATGTTCAATGGAGATGCTGATAGGAAGGTTGCATTAATTGATTGTGGTGTTAAAAAGAATATTATTAACTCATTTTTAGAAAGGAATATTGGTGTAATATTATTCCCTTATGATACTGATTATAAAACTGTTTTAGATTATTCTCCTAATGGTTTAATGATTACATCTGGACCTGGAAATCCTGATAGGGTATCTGAAACTATTGAAACCATGAAAAAGTTATCAAACAGATTACCGATTTTTGGTATCTGTATGGGTCAACAACTAATAGCTAAATCTTTTGGAGCTAGATCATATAAAATGAAATTTGGGCACAGGGGAGAAAACCAACCTGTTAAAGATTTAAATACTGGAAAAGTATTTATTACTTCACAAAACCATGGATTCACCATTGATAAAGAATCATTAAAAGAAACTGATTTAGTATTAACTCAAATTAACTTGAATGATGGAACTCCAGAAGGTATATCACATAAAGAATTGCCATTACATTGTATACAGTACCATCCTGAAGCAGGACCTGGCCCTAATGATACAAGGAATATTTTTGACAAATTTAATCAAATGATGGATGATTACTAAAAAATTTAATGAGGATTATAATATGCCAGTTGATAAGGATATTAAAAAAGTATTAATTATTGGTTCTGGACCTATTCAAATCGGACAAGCAGCGGAATTTGATTATTCAGGATCACAAGCATGTAAATCACTAAGAGAAGAGGGAATAGAGACAGTTCTTGTTAACAGTAATCCGGCTACAATTCAAACAGACATTGACATGGCAGATACTGTTTACACAGAACCATTGACTCCGGAAGTTGTTGCTAAAATTATCAAAGAAGAAAATGTAGATTCAATATTGCCAACTATGGGTGGGCAGACAGGATTAAATATCGCAACAGGTCTTGGAGATTTGGGATTGCTTGATGGAATTAAAGTTTTAGGCTCTGATGTTCAGACAATTAAAGATGTAGAGGATCGTGATTTATTCGCAAATCTTATGGATAAAATTGGTGAGGAGATTCCTAAATGTCATGCAGTTGAAAGTGTAGAAGCAGCACTTGAAGCAGTAGATGATATTGGTTATCCAGTTATTGTAAGGCCGGCATTCACCTTAGGTGGTACTGGGGGTGGAATTGCTCATAACGAAGAAGAATTAATTGAAATTGCAACTCATGGATTAGATATGAGTTTCATTAATCAGGTACTCATCGACGAGTCAGTTCTCGGATGGAAAGAAATAGAATTTGAAGTAATGAGGGATAAAGAGGATACTTGCATCATTGTATGTACTATGGAAAATATAGATCCTATGGGTATCCACACAGGAGACAGTGTTGTTGTTGCCCCTATTCAAAACTTATGTGATGAAACTATCCAGAAGATGAGGGATGCATCCATTAAAATTATCAGAGCACTAGGAATTAGAGGCGGATGTAACATCCAATTTGCACTTAACCCAGAAACTGATGAATACAAAGTCATCGAAGTAAATCCTCGTGTATCTAGAAGTAGTGCTCTTGCGTCTAAAGCAACAGGTTATCCAATTGCTAAAATCTCTTCTAAAATAGCTTTAGGATTAACTTTAGATGAAATTAAAAATGACATTACCAAAGAAACACCGGCTTCTTTTGAACCAGCTATTGATTATGTTGTTATTAAAATTCCTAGATGGCCTTTTGATAAATTCAAAGGTGTAAGCCGTGAAGTTGGAGTTCAAATGAAAGCAACTGGTGAAGTAATGGCTATCGGAAGAACTTTTGAAGAGGCATTCCAAAAAGCACTTAGATCACTTGATATGGGATTCGACGGTTTTGAATACATTGATTACACTGAAGAAGATTTGGCGCATCCTACTGATAAAATCTACTTCCAAATTTATTCAGCTATTAAAGATGGGATGGATATTGATAAGATTAGAGAAATTACCAATATTGATAACTTTTTTTTATATAAAATCAGAAACATTGTTAACTTTGAAGATAGTGTAACTGCTGATAAATTAAACGATGAAGATTTCTTAAGAAAAGCTAAACAAATTGGTTGTTCTAATAAAAGATTAGCTGATTTATCTGGCCAAACTGAAGAGTATATTAAAAACTTACTTTCAAGATATAACATTAAACCATCATATAAAATGGTAGATACTTGTGCTGCTGAATTTGAAGCAAAAACTCCATATTACTATAGCAGTTATGATAAAGGAAATGAGCTTGTATCAACCAACAAGAAAAAAGTTGTAATCCTTGGAGCGGGACCAATCAGAATAGGTCAAGGTATTGAATTTGATTACTGTTGTGTACATTCTTCTTTAGCTTTAAAAGAAGAAGGAATTGAAACTATTTTAATCAACAATAATCCTGAAACTGTAAGTACTGATTATGATATTTCTGACAAATTATTCTTCGAACCACTTACATTTGAAGATGTAATGGGTGTTATTGAACAAGAAAAACCAGATGGGGTAATTGTTCAATTTGGTGGTCAGACATCTATTAATTTATCAGTGCCATTGGCAAATGCTGGTGTTAAAATCTTAGGTACTCCATATGAGAGCATTGATAGAGTTGAAGATAGGGAATTATTTGCTGAACTTTTAGAAAAATTACACATTCACCAAGCTCCATATGGAACAGCTAATTCATTTGAAGAAGCAAAAGAAATTGCAGAAAAAATCACTTTCCCGGTTCTTGTACGTCCATCATATGTAATTGGTGGAAGAGCTATGGAAATTGTTTATGATAACAATGAACTTGAAGAATATATGAAAGAAGCTGTAAAAGTATCTCCAGAACACCCAATTTTAGTTGATAAGTTTTTGGAAGATGCTATTGAGCTTGATGTAGATATTTTATGTGATGGTGAAGATGTGTTCATTGCAGGAATCATGGAACATATTGAAGAAGCAGGAGTTCACTCTGGAGATTCTGCATGTGTAATACCTCCTCAAACAATTCCTGAATATATTTTAGATACTATTCGTGAAAATTCAACCAAATTAGCTCTTGAATTAAATGTTAAAGGATTAATGAACATTCAATATGCAGTAAAACTTGATGAAGAAATGGTTTATATTATTGAAGCTAATCCTCGTGCAAGTAGAACTGTACCATTTGTAAGTAAAGCAATTGGTGTTCCATTAGCAAAAGTAGCAACTTGGATTATGCAAGGAGCTAAATTAAGAGACTTCGATTTAACTAAAGAAATTAAATTAAATCATGTTGCAGTAAAAGAGTCTGTATTTCCATTCTTAAAACTTCCGGAATCTGATACTGTTCTTGGTCCAGAAATGAAATCCACTGGTGAGAGTATTGGTATTGATGAAACTTATGGCATGGCGTTCTATAAATCACAACTTTCAGGAGGTATGGAATTACCTAAGGAGGGTAAAATATTTATCAGTGTTAAAGAGGCAGATAAAAAGAAAATCAGACCTATTGCTGAGACTGCAGCTAATTTGGGTTTTGATTTAATAGCAACTGATGGTACTGCTGATGCTACTGGTATTGATTCGGTTGAAAAGATATTAAAAGTATCTCAAGGTTCTCCTAACATTAGAGATGCTATTTTAAACAAAGAAATTGATTTGATTATTAACACTTCTGAAGGTAAACAATCTGCTAAAGATGGTTATATAATTAGACGTCTTGCTATTGAACTTGGTATTCCATATGTTACAACACTTGCAGGAGCAAGAGCAGTTTTAAATGCAATAAAAGCTATTCAAAATAATGAAATCAATGTAAAATCTTTAAATGACTATGTTGGTGGAGAATAATTTTTCTCTATCTTCTTTTATCTATTAAATAAATATTCTTCGATATTGATTCCGCAGGAAGGACATTCGGTCTCTCCAATTTTTAATCTATTTTTACATTTAGGGCAAAAGTTTAACTGTACTTCATATTCAACTGCTGGATCAATAATTATATTAACTTCAATTTTTTTAGTGATATTTGTTTTTAAAATATTTTTATCCCACTTGTTGGCCATTAATATCTTTTTGTAGTAAAAAGCTTCGGTCATTGTATCATATTGGCCAATTGTTTCATCGCCTTTTTGAATGTAGAATTTTTTAATTTTGTGGTTGAAGAGAATTTCTCCTTCTCTTTCTTTTTTATTAACTTTGGTTCCTTTAATTCTACCTTTTGGTCTTTTTTCAGGGAATGGTGGTAGAACCATATTTTCATACTTGTTTTCAAGATCACATTCAACAAGCAGATCATAATCAAAATTACAAAAAAATAATGCATCTCTTTCATATAATGCGTCAGATAATTTTTTAAACTCCCCATAATCTTTATTGTTGTACTTAACTCTATACACATTACCAGTTCTTATGATATTCCTGTAAAAGTATCTTATTTCTTGAGAGTTGATAGTATCACCTTATGCTTTAAAAAGACATGTAATATTTAATAATACAACTTTAAAGTGTTCTCTAAGTTATATTTTAATTTTGTTTTTTTGATTTAATAAAGATAATTATATTAATAAAAAAAATTAGACTTTCCTTTAATGTTTACTATAGCAAATGGAATCATATTGAAAGGTAAAGATTTGGTTCCTACTCGTGAAAATATTGTTGTTGATGATGGAAGAATCATTGAAATTGGAAAGGGATTCCTAGAGGGTAAAATTATTGATGTTGATGGGTCTGTAGTTTGTCCTTCTTTTATAAATGGCCATATGCATATTGGTGATTCTATTATTAAGGATGAGGGGTATGGTTTATCTTTAAGTGAAATGGTGAAACCTCCCAATGGGGTTAAACATGTTGCATTATCCGATGTTAGTGATGATGAATTGATACAGGCGATGAAATATTCAATGTGGGATATGGTTTATGGTGGAACAACACATTTCATTGATTATCGTGAAGGTGGATTAAAAGGTGTTAAACTTTTAAGAAAGGCATCTGAGGACATTCCCATAAAACCAATTATTTTAGGCCGTGACGATAGTTTTTATGGTGATGATCCAGATTTAAGCAAAGTTAAAATAGCTATTCGCAAACTTCTTAAATTTGCAGATGGCATTGCTCCAAGTGGTTTTGGAGAAATAACAATGGATGTTGCAGAACTTATTTCAAAGGAATGTGAAAAAGCAGGTAAAATTTCATCAATTCATGTTGCTGAATCTGAATTGAATCAAATTGAATCTCTTAATGCTTGCGGATTAAGTGAAATCGAAAAGGGAGTTATTAATAATTTTTCTCAGTTGGTACACCTTACTAATCCAAAAAATGAGGATTTAAATTCAGTTTCAGTATCTGCTCAAAATGTTGTTGTATGTCCAAGAGCAAATGCAACATTGAATGTGGGAATAGTTCCTTTAAATAAAATGCTTGATTTAGGAATAACACCCTTGCTTGGAACAGATAATGTAATGATTAATTCACCGAATATGCTTCGTGAATTGGAATTTACTTTAAAAATAATCTCTGTTTATTATAAAAAGTATATTGATCCTTCCAATCTTTTAAAAATGGCAACAACAAATATTTGCGGATTCGGAATTAACAATGTTATTGATAAATCACTAATAACTGAAGATAATTTAGCTGAATTTAATGTATTCAATTCTTTTTCCAAAAATCCTTACCTTAATATAATAAATCGTTGTGAAACGAAAAATATATTATATAGGATTAATAGAAGAACAATCATATAATATAATGGATATGAATCTGTATATTATGGAGGATGTTAATAATGTATAAAAAAATATTGGTCCCAACAGATGGATCAGAATTCGCAAAAAAAGCTCAAAAACATGCTTTATTCTTAGCAGAGATATCTGGGGCTGAGATAATTGCTATAAGTGTTACAGAGAATAATTTTGTTAACGGACTTCCATTAGATGATGAAGTATACCAGTTAAATCAAATCTTAAAAGAAAGATCTGAAGAAAATCTTAAAGAATTTGATAAATTAAATGAAAATGATTTGAAAATTACTCATATAGTTAGAGAAGGGTCACCTGCTAAAGTTATTCTTGAGGTGGCAAAAGAAGAAAATATTGATTTAATAGTAATAGGTAGTTCTGGTAAATCTGGATTCGATAGATTTATTATGGGTAGTGTAGCAGATAAAGTTGTTAATTCAGCTAAATGTGCAGTGCTTGTAATTCATTAAATTTAATTTACCATTTTATTATTGTATTTTTATATAGGTGTTTTTTATGTTAGTTAAAAGAACAATGTCTAAAAATGTAGTTAGTGTTTCTGTTCCAGGTAACAGAGACAAAGTTTTAGACTTAATGAGGAAAGAAAAAAAAGCAGTATTGCCAGTTGTTAAAGGAGACACTGATATATTAGTAGGAATAGTTACTCGTTCCGATTTAATTAATAATCCTGATGAAGAACAAATTGCAATGTTAATGAGTAGAGATTTAATCACTGTAAGTCCTGGTGATGATGTAATTGATGCTGCTCGTAAAATGATGGATAATGATGTTAGAAGAGTTCCTGTAGTGGATGATGATGGAAAATTAGTTGGAATTATCACATCTTTCGATTTAGTATCTAATGCTTTAACTAAAACTGAAATTAATGATGTTGTTGAAAATTATATGATTACTACTGTTCCAACAACTTGGGAAAAGGCTCCATTAAATGTAGCATTTGAATCTATGAATCAATTTGGTCTAAAATCTATTTTAGCACTTGATGATGATGCTAAATTGTCTGGAATTTTAACTGAAACAGATTTCATTTCTGAAATTGAAATTATCTCTGAAAGAAGTGAACACAGTTCTACTGTGGGTACTGAAGGAGATAAATGGTCTTGGGACAGCACTTCAGTATTGTACATCGAGAAAAATCATTTAAAATTCACTGATAAAACTGTTTGTGATGTTGCTGTAGGTAATGTCGAAGTAGCTAATTCTAAAACTAAAGTTTCAGACTGCGCTAAAAAAATGAAAACCTTAAACATTGAACAAATTCCTGTTATTGGTGTTGAAGGTAATTTAGTTGGTCTTGTAAGGGCTAGTGATTTAATCAAAGCATTAGTTCCACAAGAATAGTGGTATAATGGCTGTTAATCCAGTATTAGTGATTAAGGTAGTTGATAATACTAGTGTTGGCGTTCGTGCGAGATTATATGATGATTTCTCTGAACACAACATTGTTTTAAACTCTGTTCTTACTTATTGGTGGGCAAATAATATGCCTCCAGCCGTTAAATTTTTAGAACTTTTTGATTCTGTTATCAAAAGAACCATCAATGAAATAATGCCTCATAAAACATTAAATTTAAAATATGAGGTTAAAGCAGATGATATTTTAGAAAATGCTTCTCAAATTGAAATAACTTTGATTTCTATCTCGGCAGATGGTGTAGGGTTTAAAATTGATGGGAAATCTGTTTTCTTAAAAGATTTAAGAAAAGTTGAAGAGGATTTTGAACCTAAAGAATTTTCAACAACTTTTGATCAATGCATCGAAACTCCGGATATTGTTTTAAAAAAATATAAGGAAATGAAAAACTAAATGTTCCTTCTCAATTTGGTTAGAACATGCATAAATTTATTTAATGCATCTTCATAGTTCTTAAAATTATTTCCTTTTATTAATCCCGTATCAAAAATATCAATATTTTCTATTTCTATTTTTTCTTTTGTTTGGCAAATAATTTTATTTTTTAATTGTTTTTTTGTATCGGCAATGTTGATTGTGAATGGAAGTTTATATGAAAATGAACCATCAATATAATTAAGAATAATCTCTCCATTATTTTTAATTTCTGATAAGTTTAATGATACTTTTTCATATCCTTGTTTTTTTAATTCATCATTAATCTGTTTAAATTTATTTTCATTAATAATTTCATCAATCTTGTCAACTTCACACATACAAATGCTTCCAAGATCTCTAACTTTTACAGTTTCGCACTCAGTATTTGATAAAATATAATCTTCACAATAACTAATATTTTCAATTTTTTCTTTAGTTATTGGGGTGTTAGTTTTAATTCTTGTTGCAAGACAAGTAGTAGATTTTGAATAAGGAATATTGTTTTTATCTAAGTATTCATGAATTTCTTTTGAAGTTAATTTTGCTTCAATTAATGGTGTTTTAAATTCATTAGCATAAGTAATTAAAATTCCCGGACGATTATCGACTAGATCACTAATGTTATTGCCATCACAAATATAATCAAATCCATTTTCATTTGCAACTTTTTTAATTTCTCCATACATCAAATTACGGCAGGTATAACATCTTTTAGGAGTATTTTTTAAAAAATCAGGGTCTTTATAGAAATCTATGTCAATAATTTCATGTTTAACTCCTAAGGAGGATGTTACTCTTTTTGCATGTTCAATAAATTCAGTCGGCATCAGATGATTATCTATTGTTACGGCTAACGTATTTTTTGCAAACATTGAAGCTAAATAAATAATTAATGTAGAATCACTTCCCCCTGAAAAACCGATAGCCACATTCTTATCTTTTAAGATATTCCTAACGATATTGATTTTATCTTCTAATCTCATTCAATCACATATTTAATATGGCTTAGTAATGCTTTTGCATCTTCTTTTTTGATATCTTCTGAAGTACGAATAAAATTAATTAGTTTTTCTTTTTTATCCCTATTCAGACCAGATTTTGATAATGTCTGAGCATAGTTTCTTTTAGGATAATAAGTTTCTTTTGTAATTCTGATTAACTCGTCTTTTTCTTCTTGGGTGAGGATATTTTCATTTACAGCATTAGTAAAAACATAATTCATACTAATTAAAGGAACTGAAATGGCTTCTAAGGTATCTGAGTCAAGCATTACTGCAACATCATCATCTGAAGTGACATTTCCACTTGCATATTCATTATAACAGTATCCCACACCCTCCATTCCGAGTGTGTCAAGTTCTGATGCTCTAAGTGCACCCATGCTGGAAGAACCATAAACTTTAACTCCTTTTTTCATCACACTAAGAATTTCTCTATGTCCTACTGCAGAGTTTTGGTGAAATACACCATCTATTATTGCTATTATATCAGGATTCTCTTTAATGTCATGACCCAAATCTCCTCTTTTAATAGGTTTTTTGTAGATTACCTCGATGTTATCATGTGAATCTAAAATTTCTTTTGCTTCATCAAAAGGAATTGAAAGTCCTGTATAAATTATGATTTTCATAGCATCATACTCTTAAAAATCTGTATCCTGCACGTGTTGGATCAAGAGCATATATTTCCATTTCAGGAATTATTACTCTTACAACACTAACATTAAGTTCTGGTCTTGTTAAGTTAGTGTATAAAATCTGTTTAATGTCATTAGCTATTAATTCTTTTTTCACGATATCTAAATCGGCATTGATTGATGTTGTGGATTTATTTTCAATATCCTGGAAGTTGATTTGTTTTTCTTCCTCTCTGAAGTAGTATTTATTTATTCTTTTCATCCTTTCATAGCCTGCTTCACGTGCAAAATCTGCTCTTACGGTATCTTCACGAGCACCATTGATTTGTGTTGCTCTACTTTGAGCAACTTCTGTTAAAGCCCTTAAGACTGCAACTTCAGGATCTAAATGTGTTCCCATGCCTAATGTCAATAGTCCTGCATCTTTTGTAATGGTGTCATCTGCTGAAGCGGCTATTGTTGGAATTTTAATGTCTGCTGTAAAATCCATTAATTTAATTTTAATTCCATTAGACTCGAATTTATTAATTATTGTGTTAATTAATTCACTTTCAATGCTATCTAATTTAATTTGCGAATAATTTTTATGAGTTAACTCAAAAATACTCCATGCATCTCTCTCAATTACTTCAAAGATTCCATGCAAAATGGCTTCATCTAAAATATTTCCGGATGCAAGGCCATTGGTGTTTGATTTAAATAAACTTTGAACATTATTTTCATGATTATAAGGGTGGAATACTGCATTTGAAGGAACATAATATTCCTCACCCGAAATTAAATCAGTTGCTATATTCCATTCAAGAGGTATTTTACTAATATCCTCTTTTTCATATTTTTGAGGCAGATTTAATGTTTTAGGATTGGCATATTTTCCTTTCTGAGTAATTGCACTGGTTGTTGCAATTAATGTTTCATCAGCTTCTTGTTTTTCAGCGGAATATCTCTCAAAACCTTCCATCATAGCTGAAGCTTTTGCATGGTCTTTTGAGATTCCTTTTCCACCATAAATGCTAATTGCTCCATCTTCTGCAGTTGGTCTAATTGCAGTGAAAACAGGCATTCCTATCCTATCTAAATCAGTAATGTCTGCAATACGTGTAATTCCAGCAATCCTTAACTTATTTTCGTTAATTTCAATTGTTTTTTTCGGTGCAATAACTCTGTGTGTTCCTTCGAAATATGTGAGCTTCTCTGTCATTTTAAAATCCTAAAATAATTCTTACTATGGTTTCAACACCCATTGTCATAGACATCACTGTCATTATTCCGGCAATAGCAATTGTAATAGTCCAGATTCCAGCATTCCATGTTAATACTTTAGATCCATCTAAGTTTCCAATTGGTATTAAGTTGAATGCCGCAAGAAAACTGTTGATTGAATAACCTACGGAACAAATAATGAATATTAATACTGATGTTTCGGAGTTAAATGCAGATGGATAAATTGCAACACATATTGCTAAAAATATTAATGCAAGAATAATGTTGACAACAGGTCCTGCAATGGATATTTTACCATTAATCTCATCAGTCATATAATTTGCATAAGTATATACTGCACCTGGAGCTGCAAATACGAATCCTAAAAATGAACTAACAAGTGCAAATATCAATCCCTGAGGCCATAATTTAAATTCTGCCCAATATCCATATTTCATTGAGACAAATTTATGCCCAAGTTCGTGCAGAATGAAACCTGCTCCCACACCAACCATAACAATTGGTAAAATGCTAAGCACAGCAGAGGGGTTTCTTCCACCATTTACTATTGCAAAACTGAGAGAGATAACGATAAACGCAATTATTAAATCTCTTATTTCACTACTTGTAAATTTAAACATAATGTTAAAATATCTAATTTGACTTTAATAAAAGTATCCTTTATTTTTTTATAATACTTTTTTCTAAATTATTAAACATGAACTTACATTTAAATAATATTCTAAAAGACATTAAAAAAGACGGTGTTCAAGCTTATTTACTTACACAATTTACAAATATCGAATATATTTCAGGATATAAACCGACCAGTTTTGCTTTTTGTATACTTAAAGAAAATCCAATCATTTATGTGTCTGGAATGGATATGGAAATTGCAAATCGCGATTCAACAATCGAAGTTAAACAATATGAATCCTATGATTTAATGATAAAAGAGCTAAAAGAAGAAGGAATTAAAAATCTTGCAATTGAACCAACACTACCTTACAGTACTTATGCCCGTTTTAAGGATGATTTTGAAATATCTGATAAATCATATGTTGATAAGCAACGTATGATTAAAACACCTTCTGAAATTGAAAAAATCACAAAAGCCACAGAAATAGCTCAAAAATCATTTTTACAATTAGATATTTTAAATAATAATGGAACAGAAAGGGAAGTGGCTTTTAATCTTGTTCGTTACATGATTGATAATGGAGCTTCAAAAGAATCATTTGAAACAATTGTAACAAGTGGAGCTAATTCAAGCCTTCCCCATGCGATTCCTGAAGCTAAAAAATTGGAAAGGCCAATTTTAATTGATTGGGGAGCTATTTTTAAGGGATATTGTTCTGATAATACTCGTACAATTGTATATGCTGAAAGCCAGCAAGAAATTTGGGATATTGTTGCAGAAGCTCATGATAAGGCAATAAAATCTGTTAAAGTGGGTATGAAATGTTGTGAAGTTGATAAAGTTGCTAGGGATATTATTGCTGAATATGGTTATGGTGATAATTATATTCACTCAACAGGCCATAGCTTGGGGTTAAATATTCATGAGACTCCAGGTTTTTCCGCTCGTGATGAAACTGTCATTGAAAAAGGTATGGTAATAACAGTCGAACCGGGAATATATTTGGAAGGGAAATTTGGAGTTAGACTTGAAGATACTGTGATCATTTCTAAAAAAGCAAATGTTATTGGCGATTTGCCACTTAATATTGAATAAATTTCATTAAATTATTGGATTTTCACGATGTTGAATGGAGCATATTATAGGTTTTAATGTAATTTAGTATTGTGTAATATTCCTATTATGTTTAATACACATGAAGATATTTGATAATTTTCAATTCTTTATTGTTATTTTTAGGATTTTTTTAAAATGAGATATTATATTTGCTTATGTTCTCTCTTGATTTTACAGTGTAATTTTTATTTAGAAAACAACCAATACTTTATATTATTTAAAATCTAATTTTATTTCATGAAATTTAATATAATCAATAATTTAACTTTATTTTTAGACAATAATGTTCCTGAGAAATATTTATTTAAAATAAATGAATTTTTGCTGAGTGGGTCTATTTCTACAGAAGCAAGTAAAGTTTTATCTATAATTATAATTTTCATTCTTGTAACAGAAATTTTTCTAGTAATTGCATTAACTCTCTTTAATTTGCCATTTTCAATATTAATATTCCCATTTTTCATAATTCCTATAATTTTTACATATATTATTGTCCAACAAGAAAAAAGAGCTCAAGAAATTGAGCATACTGCACCAGATTTTTTAAGACAACTTTCCAGCATGCTTCAGGTGGGTTTAAGCTTTGAAAATGCAATGGAGGACATGTCCCATTATTCTAGTGGACCACTTTATGATGAAATCAGAAGGGCAATAATTGAAATTCGGATGGGTCAAAATTTTGATGATGCATGGCGTGCAATGTCTAAGCGATTAAAATCAAAAGAGTTAGAGCGAATTTTTGGTATTATATTGGATGGTAGGAAAAGTGGATCAAGTATTTCAACAGTATTACTCGATGTTTCAAATGATTTAAGGGATTTAATGGCACTTAAACGTGAGAGAAAATCAGCTGTTATGATGTCAGTCATGTTTTTATTAATCTCGGCAATTGTTGCAACTCCATTTGCAATGGGTATGGTTAGTGTTTATTCTAATTTTATGCAAAGCTATGGAATGGAATCTGAAATGATTATTTCCGCCCCATTAGTTGGTGAAATGTATCTTATAATTCATTCTTTTTTGGTTGGATTCATAATAAGTGTTATAATGTATGGTGAGGTAAAAACGGGACTTAAGTTTTCCCTGCCTCTTGTAGCAGCATCTTTCGGAATATTTTATATAATTTCCACATTTGGCGGAACACTGTTTATGGGGGGTTTTTAATGGATGATAGTGCTCAAACATCAGCGGAGTTCATTTTACTTTTTGGAGGAATATTTGTAGTGGTTTTACTGGTTATTTATATGTATAATAATTATATGGATGATTTGGGTGGTGAAATTAAGTCAAAAGAAGTTAATGAATTCAATAATCAATTAAATGCTCTTAAGGTTTATTTCAAATAGTCAGATATTTATTTCATTAAATTGTATATTATACTATGAATTTGGTTTTTAAATTTATTGAAAAGTATTATTGTTTAATTCTTTTATTTTTAGTTGTCATTGCTTTAATTTATCCAATTTCATTTAATTGGGTTTTAAATAGCTATGGTAATCTTAATATTTTAAATTTGCTTTTAAGCATTGTTCTTTTCACTATGGGGACAACCCTTAAGGTGGATAATTTCATAAGTGTGTTTAAAAATCCTAAAGAAATTATTATTGGAATTTCATCTCAATATATTATAATGCCTTTTTTAGCATTTGCTCTTGCAAGTATTTTTTCCCTTGATGCAGCACTAACTGTTGGAGTTATCTTAGTTGGCACAGTTCCGGGGGGTACTGCTTCTGATGTAATAACATTTCTTGCAAAAGGAGATGTGGCATTATCAGTATCTTTAACAGCAATATCTACTTTTTTATCACCTATTGTAACTCCTTTGATAACTTTGGTGTTAATCGGCAATCAGATTGCTTTCAATCCGGTGGATATGTTTTTATCTATTGTTCAGATTGTAATTGTTCCTGTCATATTGGGATTATTGCTTAATTATAAATTCCCCTCATTTTGTAAAATTTTAGAGGAATATCTGCCGGGAATTTCAGCAATTGTAGTTTGTGTGATTGTTGCAGGGATAATGGGTGCAAATAAACAAGCTATTTTAACATCATCTCTTGTTATAATGGTAGTTATCATAACTCAATATTTCTTAGCAATGGCATTAGGTTGTTTGATGGGTTATTTATTTGGAATGAAAAGGGAACATATTATTACAATAGCTATTGAGCTTGCTTTTCAAAATTCTGGATTGTCAACCAGTCTTGCAAAAACTCATTTTCCAAATTTATTGATTGCAACTGTTCCTGGAGCATTATATTCTGTTTGGCAGAACTTTGCAGGTTCAATAATTGCTTATTTATTAAACAGTTATTTTATTGAAGAATAAATAAATTATTTTTTTAATTTTTATGAATTTTAATATTTTTTCTAGAATTAGATTTTTTTCTAGGAAATATTAATTTTCCATGATATTCGGCAATATCTATTGTTATTTTATAAAAACAGTCATGTTAAGTTTTTACATGCAATAAATTTTAATTGCTATTTCATGTGGAATATAATTCTTGGTATGAACCATACTCCTAAAATGGAAAGTAAACAACATGCAATAATTGCTGGAGGATATATGAAATAACCAATAATCATTCCAATTGAAACTGTGATTATAGTTGCATACATCGGATAGTGCTTACTTAATGCAATATGCAATGCAATATTTCCAGGATCTGCTTGTTTTAGGAAGTTACCAATTATCATTGAAAGGATTGCAGTGATGATAAAGCTCAAACCATACAAAAATTGTGGTAGGAATAAATAGAAGTTTTCACCAACAAATGAGGTAAGATATGGTAAAAATGAAAATACAAATAATGTAATTGCCATTGTCCAAATAACTTTATAATCTATCTTATTTACAAGATGGAATATATTATTGTTGTAATTCCAAAAGTTAAAACATACTATAAAACTGACTGCATAAATCAGAAACTCATATTTTAAATCAAAAAGAGCTTCCCAACTGCCTGTGCTTGCAAGGGGAATTTCCAAAACAATCATTGTAATTATAATTGCTAAAATTGCATCAAATAATGCTTCAAATCTTTCAGTTTCCATTATTACATCCTCTTTTTATTTTACTGAGAGAAATCCAAAAAATAACTGCAAGCAGACAGCTAACATAGATTCCAGGAGCATAAATTGTATAAGTTAGGATAAATCCGATGATTAAAATAATTAATGGGATACTTTGGATATGTGAATCAAAATTCAATTCAATCAACTGTTTATTATAGGGGTTGCTTCTATAAATTGATTTAGTAGCCAATCTATTGAAAATATGTGTAAAAATGAATATTAATCCGAACATTGTTTCTGCAGGTATTGAATTAATATCATTAGCAAGCCAAAGAGTAAAATAGGGTAATAATGAAAGGATAAATGTCATTGCTCCATAACTCCAAACAGCTGAATTGTCAATAATATCTATAATTTTAAGCAGATTATGATTGGCATACCAAAGGTTGTATAAAGTTAAAAAACTGATTAAATATGCAATAAATATTGTATTTAACTTTAAAATAGCACCAATCGTTGGGGTTGCTGGTTGGGGAACTTTTAAAACAAGAACTGTTATGATAATTGCTATGATTGCATCAAAAAATGTTTCAAATCTTGTAGTTTCCATAGGTGAATATTTAATATTTCTAATATAAAATATTAATTAAAGGTGATAAAATGGATATGTTAATCGGCGGAAAACACATTTCAAGTGAAGATTTAGAAGATGTAATTAATCCGTATACTGGTGAAGTAATTGATACTGTTCCAATTGCTCATAGACAGACTGCTGAACTGGCTATTGAATCTGCAAATAATGCCAGAGAAAGTTTATCTGAAATGTCAGCATTTAAAGTTTCAAATAATTTGTTCAATGTTGTTCTTAAATTAAAAGAAAAACGTCAGATGTTTGCCGAATCTTTAACTTTGGAAGTTGGAAAACCTATAATTGAATCTCTACTTGAAGTTGATAGGTCAATTGAAACATTAAAACTTGCAGCTGAAGAAGCAAAAAGAATTTATGGTGAAAGTGTACCTTTAGATGCAGGAATGGGAGGTAAAGGATTTTTTGCATTTACTCAAAAGGTACCATTGGGTGTTGTAGTGGCCATCACCCCATTTAATTATCCTCTTAATTTGACAATCCATAAAATAGCACCAGCAATAGCATGTAAAAATACCGTAATTGTAAAACCGCCAACAGAAGCACCATTAACAGTTATGAAATTCTGCGAATTATTAAATGAAGAATTTCCAGATGGTGTTGTAAATGTTGTTACAGGATATGGTTCTGAAGTTGGAGATCATTTGGTGGTATCTCCGGAAGTTAACAAAATTTCTTTTACTGGAAGTGTAACAACCGGACTCATGATTTCACAAAAAGCAGGAATGAAAAAAACTACTTTGGAACTTGGCGGAAATGACCCAACAGTTATTTTAAAAGATGCTGATTTAAATAATGCTGTAAAAGGAATTGTTAATGGAGCATTTTTAAATGCAGGTCAGGTTTGTATGGGTGTTAAAAGAGTAATTGTAGAAGATGAAATTGCCGATGAATTTGCAGAGAAATTAGTGGCTGCAACTCAAAAATTAGTCATGGGAAATCCATTGGATTCTAAAACAACTCTTGGAACATTGATTTCCGAGAAAGCTGCGATACAAGTGGAAGAAACAGTTAATAATGCTGTTAGTATGGGTGCAAAGATATTAACTGGAGGTAATCGTGATGGTGCATTTTACGAGGCCACTGTAATTGATAATGTTACAACAGACATGGATTTAATTTTAAATGAAACATTTGGTCCGGTAGCACCTATTATTCGTGTTAAAAATGTAGATGGGGCTATTGAAGTTGCTAATAACACGGATTATGGTCTTCAGGCAGGTGTATTCACAGGTGATTATGCATCTGCAATGAGATGTGCTCAAGAAATTGAAACTGGAACGGTTTTTATTAATAAACAGTCCACATTTAGAACTGATAATATGCCTTTTGGGGGATTTAAAAACAGTGGTGTTGGCAAAGAAGGAATAAAATATGCAGTTGATGAAATGACTAAAACAAAATTAATAGGTCTAAATTTAAGATAATAAAAAATAAGTTAATTAGACTTATTTTAGATAGTTTTCAACAAGGTTGCGTGTTTCGTTAAGGGATTCCATTGGAATTCCTTTTGGCATTTCACCAAGTTCTCCTTCAACACTTTTAAGTATATTTCCATTCATTCCAAGGAACATTCCTTCACTTACAATGTCACTAAAGGATTGTGGTGGGAGTAGGGAGACACCAACTTTGTTATCATCTTTAACATTTAAATCGTTAGTGAGGACTGTAATTGCACGTTTTCCAAGATTCACATTACAGATCAGTAATTTGTCATTTTTAGGATGTTTAGTAACGCTCATTACCTCCCCAACTCTAATGTCAACCCCAATAATGGGATCATTAATCGGACCAAGAGATAATCTGTCTTTTAAGCCAATAATTGTATCTAAGAAAAATCTTACTTTTGCAATATTTTCTTGGGTTTTTTCCCTATCTTCTTTAGGAGCATTACTTAAGAATTTCTTATTCCAATCTGGACCTCCTAAATATTCAATAATTTTTTCCCCTTTTTCTTTTAATGATGCAACATCCGGAGAGTTTACTAATTCCTCTCCTTCGAGGTAGGAATAAATTAATGATTGGAAATCGCTATTCATTTGTTTTCCTAAATCAATAGCTTGTTTTTTGTTCCAACTTCCTCTAAAAGAAGCTGTTGGAATGAGATTGAGATAATTTTCTCTTGCTTTACTTGCTACTAAAATTCTATAATCTTTTGTTGTATCCCACATTTCAAGTCTCCTTTTAATCTAAATTATACTTTAAATTTATAATTTAATAAATTTTTTGTAGAATATGACTTATTTAAATCAATTGTAAATAAAAAACTATTTATATTAACAATAAAATAAATTTATACATATTTATTTAATATTATGTGGTGTAAAAATGGTAGAAGTTTCAAAATTACGCAGTTTAGATATTTATACTAACACAGGACATTATGTTGGTCGTGTAGAAGATGTTGTTCTTAATATTAGGTTAGGAACTATTTCAAAATTACAGGTTAGAGCTATTGAACAAGAAAGAAAACCTGCTGGTGTTCTTAACTCTTTTTTAGGAAGTATCCGTGGGGAAGTTCCGGAAGAAAATGATATGAAATCTTTCCAAAATGATTTATTAACAGTGGACTTTGATAAGGTTCAAGCTATTGGAGATATCATGTTAATTAACCCTAGAGATATTAAAAAAATAAACCCTGAACCGCAAGTTCCTGATGCTGTAGCTCCAAAACAACCTGAAACTCAACCACAAGAAACTCAAGTTCAATTTGATGCTGAAAGATTATAGATTTATCTTTCATTTATTTTTTTTAAAATTTTTTTAAGAGTGTTTTTTATGAAAGTCGGTATTATAGGCTGCGGGGCTATTGCTAATATTATTACTGGCAGCATCGCTCCTGAAAATAATGGTATTGAAATTGCATACTTTTTTGATAAAGATGTAGAAAGAGCAGAGAATTTGGCAAGTTTGGCTGGTGGTGTAGCAGTACTTAATTTTGATGACATGTTGAATGATGTGGATTTAGTTTTGGAATGTGCTTCACCAGATTCAGTTAAAAAATATGCTCCAATTATTCTTAAAAAAGGAATTGACATGATTACTATGAGTATTGGTGCATTTATGGATAAAGATTTTTATAATGAAGTTTTAAAAATTGCCAGAGAGAATAATGCTAAAATACATTTGCCATCTGGTGCTGTTGTTGGCCTCGATGGAATTAAAGCGGTAGCTAAATTCGGTCTTAAAGAAATTAATCTTGTAACCCGTAAATCTCCAAGATCTCTTGGAAAAAATATTGATATTGAGGAAGTTTTATTCGAAGGAAAAGCTTCCGAAGCGGTCAAACAATTTCCATTAAACATTAATGTAGCGGCAACAATTAGTATGGCATGTAACAGGGACATTGATGTAAAGATTATTGTTGATCCTAAAGTTGATAGAAATGTTCATGAAATTACTGCTAAAGGGGATTTTGGTGAATTTAAAACAACCACAATGAATTTCCCTTGTGAAGCTAACCCTAAAACAAGCATGTTAGCGGCACTTTCAGCAATTAGACTACTTAAAAGTTTCAATGAAACCATTAGTGTGGGTATGTAATGAAGGAGTATGAAGTTTATTCTTCGCTGAAAGTTCCAATAAACTCTAAAATTATTGTTCGTTTGGATGGTAGGAATTTTCATCAATTAGCTCGTGATTTAAATTTAATTAAACCATATGATGAAAATTTCTATAAAGTTCTTTCTAAAGTTTGTGAAGATTTATTTAAAGAGTTTTCACCTATTTTTATTTATGCATTCTCAGATGAAATAAGTCTTCTTTTAGATAATATTCCCTTCAATGGCAGAATCGAAAAAATCGATTCAGTAATGGCCAGTTTTGCATCCAGTTCTTTTGTTATTAATTATAATGCCAAATTCAAAAAACCACCTTCTTTTGACTCACGTGTTATTCCAATTTCAGATGATGATGTTTTAGAATATTTCAAATGGAGACAGGATGAATCCTGGAGGAACTGTGTTAATTCCCATGGCATATTTCACCTTAGATCTAACTATCCGGAAAATCTGTCAAATAATAAAATAAAAGGCATGAACTTAAGTGATATACATGAATTATTATTCCAAAATGGCATTAACTTAAATGACATTGACACTTATAAAAAAAGAGGAATTGGAGTATATAGGAAAAATAAAAAAGTTGTAGGTTTCAACAAAAAAGAAAATAAAAAACAGATATCATACAGAAGTTATGTTTGCACAGATTGGAATCTTCCAAAATTTAACAAAGAATTCTTTAAGAACATGGGTGTTTTAAAATGAGTTTTATTTCAAAGTTATTCGGAAATAATGATGACGAATTTGAAGAGGTTAGAGTTGATCGGGAAGTTCTGAACTCTGTAATTTATTATTCAAAACAGGCATATCCAAATGAATTTTTAGCATTTTTGGATGGTAAAATTAAAAACAGGATATTGTACATTACTGGTTTAATATTTATTCCTGGTGAAACCTGCGAGACTGGGGCTGTCATTCACAGTGAGATGGTTCCAATGAATACAAAATACTTTGGATCAGTTCACTCACACCCTGGACCAAGTGCAAGTCCGTCAGATGCTGATTTGATGACTTTTTCAAAAAACGGATATTTTCATATGATTGTATGTTTGCCTTACTCTTACAATACATTTAAAGCATATGATAGGCATGGAGAATCTATTGATTATATTGTTGGTGATTATGCTTATTTGGTCAATGATGATCTTGATGAATTTTTTGATGAGGATGATGTACTGACTGATAATGATGAGTTTAAACCAGGATTTTTCGATGAAGATGATGATGAATTTTTCAAAAATCTTGATGAGGAAAAAGTCAATCACTATGATGAATTCGAAAAAAGGAATCAAATAAACAATCAACTACCGAATAATGTAATAAAAATAGAACTTAATAATGATGGCAATGTCAAAAAAATTTCAAGGCGATTTAAAGACTGATTTTTTAAAGAAAAAAATAAAAAACAATCATGGTGAAAATTGTTTTTTATAATTCAATTCCAGTAGCTTCATAAACATTATCTAAAGCTTGGATTTCACTAATTACTTCTTTTGGCACTTCTTTATCTAAAGTTAGAACCATAATTGCTCTTCCACCTTTTTCATCTCTTCCAACTTGCATAATTCCAATGTTTACATTATGCTCGCCTAATTTAGTACCAATTTTACCAATACTTCCAGGAACATCTTCATATTTAGCAATGAACATGTGTCCTTTAGGAATAACATCAACCCAATAATCGTTTACTTTTAAAATTCTGGATTCATGTAATTGGGTTCCTTCAGCCGTGAAGGTTTCATTTTCACTTTTAGCAATAACTTTAATTAAGGATTCATATCCTTTTGAATTATTTTTTCTACCTTCAGTAATGCTGATTCCTCTATCTTTAGCAACTAATGCAGCATTAACTGCGTTTACTGGTGAACTTAAGAATGGATTTACAGCACCTTGAATGACAGTTCTGGATAATATTTCGAGGTTATCAATTTCGGAAAGTTCTCCGCTGTAAATAATTTCAATTTCTTTGAGTTTGCCATTAATTCCTTGAGAAACAAAACAACCTAATTTTTCACATAATTCCATGTATGGAGATAATTCATTGTAAGTATTTTTATCGATACGTGGAAGGTTCAATACATTTTTAGGAGTATTTCCATTTGCTAAATCTATAATTTCATCAGCTACAATAATGGCAGCATCTCTTTGAGCTTCTTTAGTTGAAGCTGCTATGTGGGGTGTTAAAACAATATTGTCAAGTTCAAATAATTTTGAATCTTCAGCAGGAGGTTCTTCTTCATACACGTCAAGTGCAGCACCACCAATTTTATCATTAACCAATGCATCATATAATGCTTTTTCATCAATGATTCCACCACGAGCACAATTTACGATAAATGCAGTATCTTTCATTATTTCGAATTGTTCTGTGGAAATTGAGTGTTTAGTTTCAGGTGTAAGGGGTACATGGATTGTAATGAAATCTGCATTTTTAAGAACAGTTTCTAAATCAGTTAAATCCACACACATTTGTTTTGCAACTTCTTCTGGTAAATATGGATCGTATGCCATTGCATCCATTCCAAACGCTTTACATCTATTTACTACTTGAGATCCAATTCTTCCCATTCCTATTACACCAAGGGTTTTGTTTCTAAGTTCCACACCCATGAATTTTTTCTTTTCCCATTTTCCTTCTTTAACAGATTTATCTGCTATAGAAATTTTACGTGCCATACTTAAAATTAATCCCATTGTGTGTTCAGCTACAGTAACTGAAGTTGATTCTGGGGAATTTACAACCATGATTCCTTTTTCAGTTGCAGCATTAAGGTCTATATTGTCTACTCCGACACCTGCTCTTGCAATAATTTGTAAATTGTCTGCTTTTTCAATAATGTCTGCAGTTAATTTTGTACGGCTTCTTACTACAATTCCATTGTATTCATGGATGGTATCTGCTAATTCATCAGGAGTAATGCTGGTGTTAACAACAACATCAGCTACTTCTTTTAAATTTTCAATACCCTTTTCGTTAATAGCATCAGCAATAAGTACTTTCATTTTTTCACCATAATATTTAATTTTAAATGATTTAATAATAGATATATATTTTATATTATTTAAAATGTTTTAATTTTAATGTATTTTATCCATTAATCAATTATTTTTAAAAATAAATGTTATTTTTATCTTATTTTTCGGTAATTTGTTTTTTTATAAAAAATTATATATGTCTTGAAATTAATTATTACATGGTGATAATTATGGTTAGTATGGAAGAATTCCCAATATCAAGTGCAAATTTTATTTCAGGATATAAGATTGTTGAAAATAAAGGATTTGTATATGGTTTAACTGTACGTGCAAGAGGTATTGGTGGAGACATTGGTGCTGGTCTTAAAGGACTTTTGGGTGGAGAAATTAAACAATATGTTACTATGATGGAAGATTCAAGAGAAGAATCTATTCAAAGATGTATTGAACATGCAAAAGAATTGGGTGCAAATGCAATTATTTCTGTAAGAATGGACTCTGATAGTATTTCTCAAAACATGCAAGAAGTTTTAACTTATGGAACTGCAGTTATAATTGAAAAAGAATAGTGTTTTTAATGTTTTTTGATGATTTAACATTTAAAGAAAAAATAATTCCAAAAACAATTCTTGGATACTCTCCATTTGTTGCTGAACCATTTTTGGGGCATCGCTCCATGTTATATAAAAGGGATTTGTATGATAATCCACAAGCTATTGCAGATGTTATTGTAGAATCATATAATCAGGGAGTTAGGGCTATTAATCTTTTTAATGATTCCCAATTACTTAAAGCATATGATATTGCATGCGATCAGGGTTGCAATATGAAGGTAATAGCTACTATTGGTAAAACTGAAGTTGATTATTTAAATCCAAATTATGAAATTGCAAAAGAAACCGATTGGGATGATGATATTGAGTTATTTAATAGCTATGATTGTCCATTAATGTTAGTTGATGAGTTTATTGTCGATGCTTATGACTGGAGATTAACTTCAAAGATATTGGATTGCATTAATGATACAGATTCTCTTTCAGGATTAATCACGGCATTTCCACTTAGGACAACTAATTTAATTCCTGAAAATTTAAATATGGATTTATTTGATTTTTATATGGTTCCTTTCAATGCTATTTCTTATATGATGGATATAACTGCTTTTAATGCATCTCAAAGGGAAGAATTCAAACAAAAATTAACTAGTTTAAATAAAAAAGTAATTGCTTCTAGGATTTTTGCATGTGGCATTCTAAAACCGAAAGAAGCATTTGAATTCTATAAAAAAATAGATTACATTGATTTAATTTCAATTGGTGTGGCTAAAGTCGAAGAAGCTCGTGAAGATTTTACTCTTCTAAAAGAATATTAAAAATTAACAACTTCATATTCTTCAAACGGGACGAGATTTTTTTCTTCAAGAGAATTATTCAAATCTGCTAAACCGTTAATTAAATCTTTTATATTTTTATTGGATGGTTTTTTACCAGTGATTTGCAGGTATTGTCTTGGTGAAATTTCACAAAGTTCACAATCAAAATTACAGCATCTGTTTTTTTCTTCACAACCATATCCCTCTTGAGATTCATCAGTTCCGATTACAATATCATCTAATATTTTTGAAACTCTGTCATCTGATGCAAACATAGCTATTTTTTGAGTTTTACCACAGATTCCAATAGCTGTTTGTCCTTTAAAGTTGCAAATCCATTTGATTGGGTGGTTTTCCATTTTTGTAATTTGTAAATTTTCCATAAGATCACACTAATTTTCTTTTCTTTCTCTAATCATCTTTAATAATTCTTTTGAATTTTCAAACTCTTTTAACTCCCAAGATTTGATAACTGGGATTTTACCAATAGATTCTTTAATTTTATCGTTATTTATTATAAAAACAGGTTCTGATGTTGTAACCAGTGATAAGTCTTTTAGAGGAATAGCCATTCTTTTCAAGGTTTTTTCAGTTCTGTTTTTTTCAACATTTGCCATTAATGGTGAATGTTTGTCTGAAGTTTTCATTTTTGCAACAGCATCGAAGGGGCTTTTGTTAGTTGATAGAACACCATAACCTAATTTGGATAAGTCTTTAACATCATCACTATATTCAATTTTATCTTTTTGAGGTTGTTTTAACAAATCAATGTCAAGGGTAACTTTTGTATTTAATATTTCTTCTAAAATCATTGCAGTTTCAGTATTTGCACGGACAATGCCGTTTTCATATTTATACATTGTTGCGCGGGATACATGTGCAAGGTTTGCTAAATCCTTAAGTGACATTGAATATTCTTCACGGTACTGTTTTATAACATTACCATCAATTTTAACAAAATAACCTCCGCGATCAGCTAATATTTCAGGATATTCATTGTATAAAATCATATTTTTAAAAGTTTCAAATCCAATTGTTGGAATGTCATATCTTTCATAGATTACTCCTTCTTCAAGGATACCATTTCTTGATTTTTCTCCGATAATTATCGGGGAAGCAAGGAATATATTTGCTAATTGATTCATTTCATGAGCATTCTGTTCATTAATGCTGTCAATATTTAAAAATGTTTTTAAAAGTAAAATTAACAAGTTTTTTCTCGCTACAATATCAAATGAACCGTGTTCATAGATATCTGAGGTTTTAAAACCTTGGGATTTTAATAATTTTTCAGTTTGTTGTAACAAGTTTCCTCGAGTTAACATAGTGATTCCCCTAATTAAACTATATATTGTTTTAACTCTAATATATTTGTATATTTAAGGTGATTATAATTAATATTTTACATATTGGAATAGATGATACTGATTCTCCTGATGGAATGTGTACTACATACTTAGCAAGCCAGATTATTAATAAATTTGAAGAAAATGGAATCAATTTAGTGGATTATCCACGTTTGATAAGATTAAATCCTTTTGCTCGTTTTAAAACTCGTGGAAATGGTGGGGTTAGTTTTAGGATTCCAAAGGATGATAATGTGGATTTAGCTAAAAAGATTGTTCTGGAAGAAGTTGAAAAATTATCCATGTTTGACTGTGATAATACAAATCCTGGTGTGATTTTCTATGATGGAGAAATTACAGAAGAGATGGAGAATTATGCTTTTAGAGCAATTTATAAGTTCATCACTATTGAAGAAGCTGAAAAGCTTGCAAAATCTGTTGGCTGTGAAATTCACAAATTCAAAAAAGGAAGAGGAATCATCGGATCTGTTGCAGCTATCAGTTTACCGTTGAAAGATTATACTTTTGAACTGTTAACTTATCGTGCATCTGAGAATTATGGAACTAAAAGACAAATTGATTATGATTCTGTTTATAAAATGGATAAAGAAACCTTTCCCGATACTTTTGAAAATATTGATTATTCTGAGGAGTATATTGCAATTGAACCTAAAACACCATGCCCTGTGTTATATGGTATCAGATCAAATAATGTTGAGTCCCTTAAAATCGCAAAAGATATTGTTCAAGTTTCAGAACCTATTGCTGATTGGTGTATTTTTAAAACAAATCAGCATACTGATATGCACATTCAAAAAGTTAGTAACATTTCCTCTATGGAACAATTTGGATGTTATGAGATTATTGGAGAAGTTAAAAACAAACCTAAGATTATTGATGGAGGGCATATGTTTTTCTATATCTCTGATGATTCTGGTGAGATTGAGTGTGGTGCATATGAACCAACTAAAAATTTTAGAAAATTAATTTCACATTTGCGTCCGGGGGATATTATAAAGGTCTTTGGTGGGATTGGCGAACAAAATACATTTAATATTGAGAAATTTCAAGTTGTTAAATTAAATGATACTGAATATAAAAATCCAATTTGTGAATGTGGTAAAAGAATGACTTCTGCTGGTAAAAATAAGGGATTCAAATGTAAAAAATGTGGCAATAAAATTCAATCAGATAAAAAAGTTCCTATTAAGGTAACTCGTTTTTTAAAAAATGCTCAATTTTATGAAACACCTGTTTCTGCAAGGAGACACTTATCAAAACCAATCTGTAGAATGTATTTAGATTAAATTATATTTATTGGGTTAGTTATACTTAATATAACTAATTATAATCTATTTTGTATTGTTCACTTTTTATGAAATAAGTTGTTATTTTTCATTATTTTTATTCTAGTTTTTAGAACTTTTAAGAACTATATCCTATCAATTTATATATGATAATTTTAAGAGTATAATTTAATAAATTATCATATTGTTTTTAAGGGGTTGTCAATAATATCAAAGAGAAATAATGATACGGAAGATATTAGGCATATTTATCGTGATAAAACTGATAGGCGTATTTTAAAAAAGAACCCATGGAAGGACTATGGATTGCACATTAGTGTACTTATTTTGGTTGTAATTGCAGAGCTTATTGGACCAATGAAGATTCCTGTAGCAAAAGGAGTCGAAATTTCAATAATGCCTTTGTTATACACAATGATTCTAGGTTTAATATTTTATTTAGCAAAACCAATTACTTGGATTCAAAGAAAGCAATCTAGAGTTGCTGAAGGAGCAATGATGCTATTTATTGGTGTTTTAATTGCAAAATTAGCAGTTTCTAGTGGCCAATCTATTCATTTAATTTTTGAAATGGGTCCGGCTTTAATGCTGCAGGAATTGGGGCATTTAGCTACAATTTTAATTGCACTTCCTATTGCATTATTGCTTGGATTTAAACGGGAAGCTATTGGTATGACTTCATCTATTGGTCGTGAACCTGAAGTTGCAGTTGTTGTTGACAAATATGGTTTTAATTCACCGGAATCAAGAGGTATTTTCGCACTTTTTATTGTTGGAACAATTATTGGGACAGTATTCATTAGTTTCTTAACTAGTATCTGTGTTTCAGTAATACCGCTACATCCATATGCATTCGCTATGGCCAGTGGTGTAGGCAGTGCAAGTATGAACGCTGCTTCACTAGCTCCGACTGTTGCGGCATTTCCACAATTAGCAACTCAAATTGAGGCATTTGCAGGATTCAGTAATTTGCTCTCTTTTTCCGTTGGTATTTATATTGTAATATTTGTTGCAATTCCTTTAACAGAAAAATTATATGGGATTTTAGAACCTAAAATTGGAAGAGACCCTATTGTAGATGAGGAGGAGGGGTAAATGGTTGATATTATTGATGGTTCAGAAAATATATCAGTTCATGGTATTTTAAACTGGGTTTTGCTTTTAACTATATTCTCAATCATTACTGTTGTTGGAAATTACATTGGTTATAAACATCCTATTGGCGATGCATTAATTGGCATGTTCTTATTATCATTAATTACGCTTATTGGTGTTTGGATGGAGAGATATTTGCCATTGGATATTTCTTCAATTATTTATATCAGTATAATTGGTATTGTCCTTGCATTTCCTGGAATGCCCACATCTAAGACTTTACTTTACTATGTTTCTCAAGTTGAATTAATATCCATTGTTACAGTATTTTTAGCATATGTGGGTATTGGTATGGGTAAAAGTTGGGATGAATTTAAAGCATTAGGTCCAAAGGCAGTTATTATTACAATTCTTGTTATTGCATCCACATATCTGGGTTTAGCATTGGTGGCACAAGTTATATTGATGTTGACTGGTGTTCAAATCTGAACTCTTTTTTGTCATGGAATGCCAAATTGGTAAGCTATTTTTCCATGTTAAAATCATAACTTACCTATTTTAATACTACTTTTTACATATATTTATGATAGGTGTTTTATGTTTTTACAAAATATTTCTAAATTTATATCGAACTATCGTTATGAACAGGCAACGGTGGAATCACTGACTACTGTAAAAGCTGCTTTTTTAGATTTTTTTGGAGTAACATATAGGGGAATGAGTGAAGAAGCGCCCTCAATTGCATTAAATACTATTGAAGAGATATTGCCAAAAAGGAATTCAAATCTTACTGCATCCATCATTGGCCAAAATTTCAAAACAGATATTTTAAGTGCTGCTTTTGTAAATGGTATTGCGGCACATGTATTGGAATTGGATGATGGTCATAGGGGGGCTCAACTTCATTTGGGTGCAGTAATATTCTCAACAGCTCTTGCAATTTCAGAAGCTTATGACTTAACCGGCAGGGAATTTTTGGAAGGTGTTATTGTAGGTTATGAAGTTGGAATTTTACTCGGTCAACTTGTAAATCCAAAACATAGAAATAAGGGATTTCATACAACTGGAACAATAGGAACATTCATTGCAGGGGTAGTTGCTTCTAAATTATTAAAACTTGATGAAAAACAGACTTTAAATGCATTAGGGTTATGTGGAACTCAGGCTGCTGGTCTTTTAGAATCTGATCATGGGGGATCCATGGGTAAAGTATTGCATGTTGGAAAAGCATCATATAATGGTATTTTATCAGCATTTCTTGCTAGAAATGGTTTTACTGGTAGTGGAACTATATTTGATGGAGATGAAGGTTTTTTAAAAACAATGGTTTTAGATAACACAAATCATGATATTGATGAGTTTTCTTTTGAAAATGCTCTCAAAAATATTGGAAAAGTAAGGGTTAGGGATATCTATTTTAAAAAATATCCATTCTGCAGACACTTGCATTCTTCAATAGATACAGCATTAAAGCTTAAAGCAAGTATTGGGGATGAATATAATCATATTCAAAATGTTGCAGTTAAAACATATGAAATTGCAGCAGAACACAACAATTTCCATCCTAAAAATTTGGAAGAATTAAAACAAAGCCTTCCATATGCTGTTGCTATTTCTCTTGTTGTCGGTGAAGTTAGTGTTGATAAAATTAATCAATTAATCGAATTTGGTCTTTTAGAAAATTATTCTACTGTTGATGATGTGAATGCTATTAAAAACATTGTAAATGGGATGATTATCTTATCAGATGATAAGTTAAATGAGTTATATCCTTCTAAAAGACCTTCAAATGTCATTATTAAATTAGATGATGTTTTCAGAAATGGAATTTTCCAAAATATCACATTCCTTCCAAAAGGTGATTTTGAAAATCCATTACAATTAAGAGAATTAATTGATAAATTTAAAGGTTTGAATCCTCATTATGATATTAAAAATCTAACAGTTATTGATTCTCTTGAAGATTATAATATGAAATATGTTGTTCGTAAATTGAAAGGGTAGATAATATGGAGAATACAAAAAAATTCCTCAAAAAAATTGGTATAAAGGAAGTTTACGATGACTTTAAATCAGATAAGCGTTTTGATGATGGGGGACAATATCGTTTTGAAGTTCCTGGAATTCAATCCCCAAAAACAATGGAGGCTCTTTTAACCGAATCAATCAAACAGGGCATTTTTATTCATAGGGTAACTCAAACTAAAGGAATCATGATGTTGACTGATGAAGAGATTGGTAAGATGATTGATTTAGCCATTGACTACGGATGTGAATTGTTCTTGGCAGTAGGTCCAAGAGCAACCTATGATACCTCAGCAACAGTCCATACTAAAGAGGGAAGCAGAATAGGATATCGTCTTAGAGGTTATGATAACCTAGTTTATGCAATTGAGGATGTAAAAAGAGCTTGCAGATTAGGTGTTCGCGGAATATTGCTGTATGATGAGGGACTGCTTTGGGCATTAAATCAAATGAGGGCAGAAGGTGAAATTCCAGAAAATGTTCATTTTAAATTATCTGCTCATGCAGGTCATTCAAATCCTGCTTCTGCTAAACTGCTTGAAGCTCAAGGGTTAAATTCACTTAATCCTGTAAGAGACTTGCAAATTTCAATGCTTGCAGCTATTAGATATGCCTGTAGTATGGCAATTGATCTGCATACTGAAAATCCAAAATCAACTGGAGGGTTTATTAGGCATTATGAAGTTCCAAAATTTATTAAAGTTGCATCTCCTGTTTATTTAAAAACTGGTGGTTCGGTTGCAGCAAATCATAACTGGGATACAACGGAAAAAGAAGCATTAGCTCGTATAAAACAAGTTTCACTTGTAAAAAGGATTATTGATGAATATTATCCGGATGCAATAGTATCTCCTGTGAAATCTAGTGATTTGTCTATTCCAGAGTGATTATATGGATATTTTGGAGGATATTTCAAAAACAATCATTGATGCATCAACAACTCTTTCCCAAGACAAATTCAATGCATTGAAAAGATCTATTGATGCAGAAGATAATGAAAATGCTAAATGGGCATTGGAACAAATTTTAGAGAATTATAAGGTAGCTCAAGATATTAAATTCCCTTTATGCGATGATACGGGCATTCCTCATGTAATTATTGAAATTGGTGAAGATAGAGAAATTTCAGGAGATCTGCTCAATCAGATTCATAAGGGAATAGAGTTAGGTTTAAATAATCTTCCAGCAAGACCAATGGCTGTAATTGGAGATGAAGTTCAAAGAATTGAACAAAGTAAAGGTTTATTTGAAAAACCTGGAATGCTTCGCCCAGTATCTATATTAATAGACACGGCAAATGATGAATCAACATATAAAAGGGACATATCTTCTGATACGTTAAATATTCATTTTTTACTTGAAGGCGGGGGTCCAGAAATTAGAGCTAACACATTTAGGGTGTATCATAAAAGATCTTTTGACAATGTAATTAATACCGCATGTGGCTGGCTTGAAGAATCTCTAAGAATGTTGGGTTGCACTCCATCAATCCCATCAATTGGTATCGGTAGAACACATTTTGAATCAACTTCTCTTCTTTTAAAATCCATTGCTTATGGGAATTTAGATAATCAAAGTGAACATGAACAAAAAATAACTCAAAGATTAAATGAAACTTGTATTGGGCCTATGGGGTTTGGCGGAAAAACCACGGTTTTGGGTACTTATCTAAATATTGGAAATCAGAGAGCAAGTGGTGTTAGAATAGTGTCTGTTAGGCCGTCTTGTTTTGTTGAGCCAAGAGTAGCAACATTAAAATTGTAATGTTTATATATTATTTAATAACTTAATATAATTGATAAAATAGGTAGCTTAAAATGCAGGAAAATAATTTTAAAATTGATAGGCATTCTTTAAAAACAGCGATTTCACGTGTTGAAACTGATAAAATCGTAACAAGAGGGTATAATCAAAGAGATTTAATTGAAAAAATAAGATACAGTGATATGGTTTTTTTACTTTTAAAAGGAAGATTGCCTTCCATTATTGAAGGAAAAATATTTAATCATGTTCTTGTTTCATTTTGTGATCATGGTGTGACTCCACCAAGTACTCAAACAGCGCGTATCGTTACCTCTTCAGGTTCGCCAGTCAACTCAGCAGTTGCCGGTGCATTATTGTCTTTTGGACATAAGCATGCCGGTGCTATTGAAAAAACAATGGATTTATATCAATCAAAAATCAATTCATTGTACTTAACTGATGATGCTGAAATTGATAACAAACAAATTGCTGGTTTAGCTATTGAAATTTATCAAGAATATATACTTAAAGATAAAAAAGTACCTGGTTTTGGTCATAGGTATCATAATATTGATCCAAGAGCAGATAAATTAATGGAAATTGTCATTAAAGAAGGTTTTATTGGACCTCATATAAAGTTAGCATTAGCTCTTGAAGATCTAATTTACCAAAAAAAGCAAATTCGTCTTAATGTGGACGGTGCAAATGCGGCTATTTTATCAGATTTAGGTTTCACTCCAGATTTGGGATTAGGAATATTTATAATTGGTAGAATTCCAGGAATTATTGCACACATTCATGAAGAAAAAATGAATGAAGATGAATTTAGAAGATTTTGCGATCTTGATGACGTAATATACCAACAAAGAGGTAAATAACATGGAATTTATAGATGTGATAAATGAAAGATACAGTGTCAGAGGATACTTAGACAAAGAAGTAGAACAAGAAAAACTAGAATTTGTATTAAAAGCAGCAACAATAGCTCCGACAGGAGTCAACAACCAACCTTTTAAAGTCTATGTCATTGATTCTAAAAAATATAAAGAGAAATTATCTAAAATTTATAAAGCTAAATGGTTTGTTGAAGCGCCATATGTATTGGCCGTTGTTGCATTAAGAAATGAAGCATGGGTAAGACCATGGGATTCTAAAAACATTGCAGATATTGATGCCACTATTGTAATGGACCACATGATTCTTGCAGCTACTGACGTAGGGCTTGGAACATGCTATGTCGGTGCATTTAAGAAAAATTATGCACACAAATTCTTGGGATTAAATGAAAATGAAGAAGTAGTGCTATTCACTCCTCTTGGGTATGGTAATGTTGAACCTCGTGAGACTCCAAGAAAGGATTTAAATGATTTTGTAGTATACAAAGATTAAAATGAAACTTTTTATATTGTCTGCTAACGATTCAAGAGATATGGATGACATATCTCAAAAATTATCTTTAAAAAAATTCAAAATTACTCAAACTGAGAACAATTATATTTTAATGTGTAAAAAAAGGTATGGGAATATTTTAATCCATGCAATCTGTTTAATAATTGCTCTTTCATATGTTTGGCCAGTTTTAATAGTAAATGTTATTTATTTTACTTATTCATATTTATGGGCTTCTCCAAATGTATTAATCACTACTGAGAGTCTAGATGATGAAGGTAATCCTTTGGAATTCAGCAGCATGGATGAAATATTAAAAAAAGCTACAGCTATCCTATAATTTCATCCACACTATATTCTTCTATTTTTCTTATAACTAATGGATTTTTAGCATTCACATATTCGGATTCTTCACCAATCTTTGCATCAATAAATATTTTATCAACACTTGGTTCAGAGAATAATGAGATGATATCAGATATAAATTCATCATAATCCTTTTGAATATTTTCGTCACTAAAACTTAATTGCGGGAGTTCTGATGTCCATAAATCACTTCCCGGTGAGAATCTTTTATTTACTATTTTTTCATCTTTTATTTCACTGTCTAATGTAAGTGAAAAATTATTGTTTAAAATTATCCAGACTGCTCGTTCCATATGTATTAATTTTATATGAAATGATATAAATATTATGAAATTAAAATAAAAAGTAGTGTTATCATGGCAAATATTAAAATGTTCAAATTACTAGGGGTATTAGTCTCTTTATTGTTAATCATATGGGGAATTCTTCCATTCTTAAGACATCAACCAATAACAACAGATGTCATTGCTACTGCAATCATATTGATTATGATAGCTGTTGCTTACATGATTATCATGTTCAATCCAAGTTGGACAAAGGCAGTTTTCTTCTTTGAAGGTATTATTATTGCTGTTGCAGGATATATGTTACTTGCATTTCCATATAACTTAGAGTTCGCATTAGTGGGTGTAATTATAATTGCAATTGCTATTCTTGCTTATTTACAGAAATTACCTCCTAAAATATTAAGATTGTTTTATAGATAATTAATTTATCTTTCATTCTTTTTTTTATCTATCTTTTATATATGAATTTATCATTTTGAATACTTTTTTTCTTTTATTTTTAATTTTAGCTATTATTTTAAATATTGAATAGTAAAAGATATATATATTGCACAACAAAATTAAATTCACCATGGTGATTAATTATGGCAGAGATATCAGACGCAATCGCAATGATAAAAAAAGCAGAATCTGATGCTGAACAACTTATTGCGGATTCACAAGCGCAATCAAAAGATATGATTGCTGATGCAAACTTAAAAGCTGAGGAATCCGTTTCAGAAGTTAAAATTTCAGCAGAAGAAGAAGCTCAAAAAACTGTTTTTGATGCAGAAGATAAAGCTAAAAAAGAAGCACAATCTATCTCTGAACAGTCCAAAGTTGAAGTTAAATCTTTAAAAGATAAAGCTATGGGCAATGTTGATGAAGCGGCTTCTATTATTGTCAAAAATATATTGTAGTGTGAGTTTATATGTTCAAGACAGCTAGAATGCGTAAAATTAGAATTGTTACACTTGATAAGTATGTAGCACCTACAGTGGATGCTCTCCACGAATCAGGGCTTATACAAGTCAGTGATATTTCTGAAAGCATTCAGCAAGATCCTGAATTAGCAGAATTAGTAACTCCTTCAAAAGCTACACCTTACACAGGTAAGTTATCTTCACTTCTCATGAAAACAAATGGTATATCTGAACTATTAGGAAATTCTATATCAGAAGGCCATGGGTTAAAAGACACTTTAATGTCTTTTATTAGTCCTGATATGCCAGTTCAAAAAGAAGTAGAAAAATTGGATACTCCTGCTTTTATTGAAAAAGCTGAAGAAACTTTAGCTAAGGTGGAAAGTAAGACAAGTGTTATTGAAGGCAAACTTGCTGCACTCGACTCAGAAACAAGTGAACTAAAGTCTAATAAAAGTTTGGCTAAACGTTTATCTCATTTTGACATGGATTTAGCGCTTTTAAAAGATTCAAAGTACACTTCTACTACTGTTGGAAGGATTAATGCTGAATCTACTTCAGAAATCAAAAATGAATTAAGTAACTTGACTGATGAATTAGAAATATTTACTGTTCCTATGGATGATGATGACGGTGAAGTCATTGCTGTAGTGACATTAAAAGAATTTAGTGATGATGTTTATTCAACACTTCGTAAATTCGACTTTGAGAAAATTGAAGTAGCTAATGTTGAAGGCACTCCTCAACATATTATTTCAAGTGCTGATTCTCGTTTATTGACTATTGAATCAGAACGTGCTGCTGTTAAAAAAGAATTAAGAGCAGTCGCTGAACAATGGGATGATGAAATATTAGCTCTCAAAGAACAATTAGAAAATGAAAAAGATAAGAACGAAATTCTTTCATCTTTTGTTCAAACTAAAGATGCTTATGTTCTTGAGGCATGGGTACCTGTAAAAGATACAGAGGAAGTTGAACAATTAGTTGAAAAAAGTTCTGAGGGACATTGTGCCTTTGAAACAATTGAAATTGAAGGTACAGATGATGAAGATGTTCCTATTTTACAACAAAATGGATGGTATGCAAAACCTTTCGAATTCCTCGTAGATATGTACTCTCCAGTACGTTACAACGAAATTGATCCAACAATATTTGTTGCAATTACATTCCCGTTCTTCTTCGGTTTCTGCTTAACCGATGCAATTTATGGGTTAGTTGTATCTGCAATTGGTGTAGTAATTATTAGAGGTTTAGGTAAAGTTAAAGAATCTATGCGTTCATTTGGATGGATTTTGGTTTGGGCTGGTCTATGGGCTGTTATTTTAGGTTTGTTAACTAATGGTTTTATTGGGGACTTCCCAGAAAGAATTGCAGGATTCCGTTTACCAACTGTATTTGCTCCAGTCGAAGCATTCAAACATCCTGATACTATTTTATTAATAGCTATCGGAGTCGGTCTTCTTTACACTAATGTTGGATTTTTACTTGGTGCTATTGACAACTTGAGATACGGTAATGTGAAAGAAGCTATTGGATCTCAGCTCTGCTGGTTTGTTTTCGAAGCTGGTATTATTCTCCTCGCTTTAGGTTACATGATGCCTGCAATCGGCATGGTTGGCATGGCTTTAGGTGGAATTTTAATTATTGCAACTATTGGAATGTTGGTATGGGCTAATGGCGCATATGGTGTTATGGATATTTTCGGTTACATGGGAGATGTTTTATCTTACGCACGTCTTTTAGCATTATGTTTGGCTACTGGTGGTATTGCTATGACAGTAAACATCTTAGCGCAAATGTTAAACAACATGGTTCCGCATGTAGGTATAGTACTTGCGATATTTGTCTTTATATTTGGACATATTGCAAACTTTGCTTTCCAGGTATTAGGTGCATTTATTAATTCTTTACGTCTTAACTATGTAGAATTTTTCTCACAATTCTTTATGAGTGGTAAAGGAAAATTCGAAGCTTTTAAAGCAAATAGGACATTTACAAAACTTAAATAAATCAAAAATTTTTCATTTATATCTTAAATTAAATTATAAAATCAATATTATTTCAAAGGTGAATTAAATATGGTAGAAATTGCTTTAGGTACTGCTTTAGCAGCTATTGGTGCTGGAGTAGCAATTGGATTTGCCGGTTTAGGTTCCGGTTTAGGGCAAGGTATGGCAGCTGCTGGTTCTGTAGGAGCAGTGGCAGAAGACAATGACATGTTTGCAAGAGGTATTATTTTCTCTGCATTACCAGAAACTCAGGCTATTTACGGTTTCTTGGTTGCAATCTTATTATTAGTATTCTCAGGATTATTAGGTGGAGGTCAAGGATTACCTACTGAAGCCGGTATTGTAGCTATAGGTGTAGGTGCATCTATTGGTTTTGCCGGTTTAGGTTCCGGTATGGGACAAGGTATGGCAGCAGCATCCTCTGTTGGTGCTATTGTTGAAGACAATGATATGTTTGCTCGTGGTATTATTTTCTCTGCATTACCAGAGACACAAGCTATTTACGGTTTCTTGATTGCTATTTTACTTATGGTATTCGGTGGAATCTTAGGTTAAGGAGGCAATTTATATGAGCTCAGGCACAGATAAAATTGTTTCAAGCATTATGTCTGAAGCCCAAGAGAAAGCTGATGTAATCATTCAAGAGGTTAATGCAGAAGTTTCAGCTATTCAGGCAAAAGCTGATAAAACTGCTGAAGTTGAAAAAACAAGAATCTTAGAAAATGGTAAAAAACAATCTGATATGAGATATCAGCAAATTATCTCTGAAGCTAAGATGAATGCTCGTAGAGCAAAATTAGGCGCTAAAGAAGAAGTAATCGAAGCTGCTTTCAGTCAAGCTGTTGGTGAATTAAAAGAAAAAGCTTCTTCCAGAAGTGCAGATTATGAAGATTCATTAATTAAAATGATTAAAGAAGCTGCTGATGAAATTGGCGGTGATGATTTAATTATCCAATTAAATGAAGCTGACACAAATCAATTTAAAAGTGAAATATCTTCAGGTAATGCTTTCGAAATTGAAGGAATCAAATTCGAATTAGGTGAACCTATCAATACTATTGGTGGAGCAGTCTTAAAAACTAATAATGGAGATATTGAAGTAAATAACACTATTGAAGCAAGATTAGATAGATTTAAAAGTATCTTACGTAGTGAAGTTGCTAATGTATTATTTAAATAAATTGGGAGGATAAATTATGGCAGATCAAATTGCTACTTTGATAAGTTCTGTAGGACTTACACAAGAAACATTCTTAGTGCTCTGTGTAATCTCATTACTTGTTGTTGGTGCAGTAGTAGTAATCATTACATCTAGACCAATTTTGGACATTTATCCTTATCTTAATCCAAGTGCAAGAGTAAGAGCTAGAAAAGGAAGATTGTTTGATGAAAAACAAATTTCTGAAATTGTTGAAACCAGCAATATTGAAGAAGTTGAAAATTATCTCAAAGGTGTTCCTGAATATGCTGATGTTTTAGATGAATATCCCCTTGATAAAGCATTAGATGTTGAACGTGCTAATACTTACGAGTTTATTGCAAGATTAGCTCCTAAAGATATTAAAGCTCCTTTCGCAGTAATGTCTAAAAAAGCAGATATTGACAATATCAAAAGTCTTTTAACTGCAAAAGAAGTCGGTTATGATGCTGATGAAACCAAAGAATTATTAATTCCTTGTGGTGCTTTATATAATGACTTAGAATCTTTAGCTGATGCTGAAAATGTAACTGATATTGTTACAAGTTTGGATAACACAGAATATGCTGCAGTTTTAGAAGATGCTCTTCCACAATATGAAAATACTAACATGATTCTTCCATTAGAATCTGCTTTAGATAAATATTACTTGGGCAAATTATTACGTTCTACTGATGTTCCTTCTGATGAAAATAAACAAATTTTATATGCATATGTTGGAACTCAAGTGGATGTAACTAATCTTAAACTAATTATAAGGGCTAAAGAAGATGGCCTTGATTATGATGCAATCTCTCCTTATATATTAGATGAAGGATACCAATTACGTGAATGGAAACTTAAAGATTTAATGGAATCTCCTGATGTTACAAATGTAGTGTCTGGATTGGAAGGTACCAAATATTCTAGTGCATTAACTGATGTGGTTCCAGTTTACAATGAAACTGGCTCAGTTGCAGTATTTGAAAAAGCATTGGATGTTTATGCTTCCGAATATTCAAAATCTTTAGCATCTAAAAAACCATTAGGTATTGGTCCAATTATTGGTTATTTAAGTCAAAAAGAAAATGAAATTAAAAATTTAAAAATTATTGCAAGAGCAAAAAGAGAAGTTGATTTCCCTAATGCTAAAATCATGGAGATGTTAATATGAGTTCAGTAGCAGTTATTGGTGATATTGACACCGTTTCTGGTTTTAGACTTGGTGGTGTCAAACAGGCAGTTGTTGTAAAAACTTCTGAGGAAGCTATTGCAGCTTTTGATAAATTTTTAGAAGACGAAATTTCAATTATTATCATTACTCAATTAATGGCAAATGAAATAAGAGAACATATTAATAGGAAAATTGGTTCAAGTGTTTTACCAATGATAATTGAAATACCTGGTAAAGATGGGTCCTCTGAAGGATCATCTGATCAAATAAATGACCTTATTAGAAGAGTTATCGGGGTAGAGATGGTTAAATGATTATTGAAGGAAATATTATTAAGATTGCTGGGCCTGTTATTGTCGCAGATGGTATGAGAGGGGCTCAGATGCTTGAGATGGTTAGGGTAGGTAACGAAAAGCTTATTGGAGAGATTATTGAGCTTGAAGGTGACACTGCTACTATCCAAGTATATGAAGAAACAGCAGGTATCCAACCTGGTGAAGTAGTTGAATGTACTGGTGGAGCATTATCCGTAGAACTTGGTCCTGGTGTAATGAGTTCCATTTTTGATGGTATTCAAAGACCTTTAAGAATTATCAGAGAAGCTTCTGGTGATTTCATTGCTAGAGGTATTGATGTAGATTCCATTAATAAAGAGAAAAAATGGGAATTCAAACCTGTTGCTAAAGTCGGAGATGTCTTAAAAGCTGGAGATGTACTTGGTGAAGTACAAGAAACTTCTGCAGTATTGCACAAAATCATGGTTCCTCCTGCACTTGAAGGTGAAGTTACTGAAATTGCAGCTGAAGGTGAATACACCATTTTAGAGGACATTGCTGAAGTTGGTGGACAAAAAGTACAAATGCTCCAAAAATGGCCTGTTAAAAAAAGCCGTCCTTATGTAAGAAAATTAGATCCAGATGTACCTTTAGTAACTGGTCAAAGAGCACAAGATACTTTCTTCTCTGTAGCTAAAGGTGGAGCGGCAGCTATTCCTGGTCCTTTCGGATCCGGTAAAACTGTTACACAGCAACAATTAGCTAAATGGGCAGATGCAGATATCGTTGTATACATTGGATGTGGAGAACGTGGTAACGAAATGACTGAAGTACTTACTGAATTCCCATTCCTTGACGACCCTAAAACTGGTAACCCATTAATGGACAGAACTGTTCTTATTGCAAACACTTCAAACATGCCAGTAGCAGCTCGTGAAGCATGTGTATACACAGGTATTACTATTGCTGAATATTACCGTGATCAAGGTTACGATGTAGCGCTCATGGCTGATTCAACCTCCAGATGGGCTGAAGCTATGAGGGAGATTTCTGGAAGATTAGAAGAAATGCCTGGGGAAGAAGGTTATCCGGCATACTTAGCATCCAGATTAGCTCAATTCTACGAAAGAGCAGGAAGAGTAGAAACTATTGGTTCCGAACCTCATGTAGCATCTATTTCTGTTGTTGGTGCAGTATCTCCTCCTGGTGGGGACTTATCTGAACCTGTTACTCAAAACACATTACGTATCTGTAAAGTGTTCTGGGCATTAGATGCATCTCTTGCAGATAAACGTCACTTCCCTTCAATTGACTGGTTACAAAGTTATTCATTATATGTGGACAGTATTGAAGGCTGGTGGGCTGATAATGTAGCTGCAGACTGGAGAGCAACCCGTGACCAAGCTATGGGTTTATTGCAAAAAGAATCTGAGTTACAAGAAATTGTACAATTAGTTGGTCCTGATGCTTTACCTGAAACTGACCAAGCTACTTTAGAAACAACTCGTATGTTAAGAGAAGACTTCTTACAACAAAATGCATTTGACGATGTAGACACTTACTGTGCTCCTACTAAACAATACCAAATGTTAAAAACTATTCTCTTATTCTACAAAGAATCTCTTGCAGCTGTTAACAGAGGAGCTCCAATTGCAACTATTGCAGCTTTACCTGTTAAAGAAGAAATTGGTAAAATGAAATACATACCACAAGATGAATTTGATGCAAAAATTGCAGATATTCAAGCTGCAGTTGTAAAACAATGCAGTGAGGCTTAAATATGAATACAAATATTAAAACTAGAGAATATACTACTGTATCCGAAGTCTCAGGTCCTTTAATGGTTGTTGAAGGAGTAGAAGGCGTTGGTTACAATGAAATTGTAGATATTGAAACACCTACTGGTGAAAAAAGAAGTGGACAAGTTCTTGAAGTAACTAAAGATGTTGCTGTTATCCAAGTATTTGAAGGAACCACTGACTTGAACACTAAAGATACTAAAACCAGATTTACTGGTCAAACCGCAAAAATTGGCGTATCCAGAGACATGATGGGACGTATTTTTAACGGTATCGGTAAACCAATTGACGGTGGACCTGAAATTATTCCTGATGAAGAATTAGATATTAATGGGGCTCCTATGAACCCTGCTTCCCGTGAATTCCCTGAAGAATTTATTCAAACTGGTATCTCTACCATTGACGGAATGAACACATTAGTGAGAGGACAAAAACTTCCTATCTTTTCAGGATCTGGTTTACCTCACAATGACTTGGCTGTACAAATCGCTAGACAAGCTAAAGTATTAGGTGCTGATGATGAATTTGCAGTAATTTTTGCAGCTATGGGTATTACTAACGAAGAAGCAAACTTCTTCATGAGAGACTTCGAACGTACTGGAGCATTAGAAAAATTAACAGTATTCATGAACTTAGCAGACGACCCTGCTATTGAAAGAATCTTAACTCCAAAAATGGCTTTAACTACTGCTGAATACTACGCATTTACCTTAGGCATGCAAGTGTTAGTTATCTTAACTGATATGACTAACTACTGCGAAGCTTTAAGGGAAATTTCCGCAGCAAGAGAAGAAGTACCTGGAAGAAGAGGTTATCCTGGTTACATGTACACAGACCTTGCAGGTATTTATGAAAGAGCAGGACGTATCGACGGTAAAGAAGGTTCAATTACTCAAATGCCTATCTTGGTCATGCCTCAAGACGATATTACCCACCCAATTCCTGATTTAACTGGTTATATTACTGAAGGACAAATTGTATTAAGTAGGGAACTCTCAAGAAAAGGTATTTATCCTCCTGTAGATGTGCTTCCTTCACTTTCCCGTTTGATGAGTGGTGGTATTGGTGGAGACAAAACAAGAGATGACCACAGTGGTGTATCTGACCAACTCTATTCTGCATATGCAGAAGGTCGTGAATTAAGAGATTTAGTTGCGGTTGTAGGGGAAGAAGCACTTACTGAAAGAGATCAAAAATTCTTAGAATTTGCTCAAGCATTTGAAGACCAATTCATTACCCAAAGTAAAGATGAAGATAGATCTATCTTCGAATCTTTGGATCTTGGTTGGAATTTACTCAAAATCTTACCTAAATCCGAGCTCAAAAGGGTTAAAGAAGAATTCATTGAACAATACCTTCCTAAAGATGAATAATCTCATTACAGTAATGTAGGTGATTAAATGGCACAAGATATTATAGATGGAATTAATCCAACTCGTATGGAATTGTTATCTCTTAAAAACAGAACTAAACTTGCTATCAAAGGGCATGGTTTGCTCAAGGAAAAAAGGGATGCTTTAATTAAAGAGTTTTTTGATATCTTGGATCGTGTCAAAGGTATTCGTGAAAACGCAGAACAAAGTCTTAAAGAAGCAAATGATGCTTTACTTGAAGCTCAAATTGCAATGGGTGATTTAGCTGTCAGAAAAGCAGCATTATCTGTTAAAGAATCTATTGATGTGGAAATTACATCAAGAAGTGTTATGGGTGTTGCTGTGCCTGTAACCAATGTTAAAATGGAGGAAAGATCTATTATTGACAGAGGTTATGGATTTTCTGATACCACTATCCAGTTAGACGAAGCTGCTAAGAAATTCGAGGAATCATTAAAGTATTTAATTGAACTTGGGGAAGTAGAAAAAACTATTTTCTTACTTGCTGAAGAAATTGAAGCTACTAAACGTAGAGTAAATGCTTTAGAACATATTATGATTCCTAGATTCCAAAATACTGAAAAGTATATTGATATGAGACTCCAAGAAATGGAAAGGGAAAACTTCGTAAGATTGAAAATGATTAGATCAACTATTGAGAAGAACGAAAAAGCTGCTGCTGAAGCAGCTGCTGCAGAAAATGCAGAATAATTCTTATTCTTTTCATTTTCTTCTATTTTTTATTATTTTTTTTAATTAAAGTTTAAAATATTGTTTATTTTTAAAATAAGCTATTATAATTTATTTACTGTAATAAATTTTTTTACTAGAAATTTTTTAAAGAACGGTGCAAACATGAAAAGAAATCCAATTGACCAATTTATGAAAGATCCGGACAATAAGGCTAAAATATTTATCTGGATGACACGAGCAATGATTATAACTACATTTATGATTACAATTGGAGTTATATTATTTATTTTATATCTGATTGGTGTAATTTAGCTTTCTTATTAATTAGTTCACTAGCTAATTCTACTTTTTCGTATAATTTTTTAAAATCCTTATCGCTGTCTATGATTGTGAGTAATGGTTCTGATTTTTCAGTTATTGATCCTATGTGCGGCAGGTCATAAATGTTATCCAAATTTATTTTTTCGTATTTCATTCTTGTTGGTGAGTAGATAATTTTTTTATAGGAATAACATTTTGGTTCGGGAATATCAACAAGTTCACCTCTGCATGCTTTAATGTGTGCATCAAGCATATTTATTCCAAGTGTTTTTTCCACACATTCAAATGTACCTTGAAGTCTTGGGTTAAGTTCAATTACATACAGTCCTTTTTCATTAATGATATAATCGACACCATTAGAACCGAGGAGATTAAATTCAAGTGCCAAATTCTCTGAAGTTTCATTCATCTCTTTAATAATGTCATCTATTCCATTAAATTCTGCCATTACTGATTCATTGGTTAAGGGCAGTATGTTTCCAGCGTATATGAAATTATCTTGTTTTCCAAAATCATTCAGTGTAAGTAATCTTGAGTTCATTATTGTTTTTGCAGCATGGGCAGTTGATAAAATTGATGAACTTACATTGATTCCTGTAACATATTCTTGCAAAATGAATTCGCTATCATTAAATTGAAAATCACTTACATTATTTAAGAGATTTATATTATATCCACCACTTCCTTTTACAGGTTTCAAAATAAATTGACTATTCGGATAACTCTTATCAATTTCAATTGCTTCATCTACATCAGACAACTTAAAAGTCATGGGAGTTAAGAATTCATTTTTGATCTTTTTGAAAAATTTAAATTTGTTTTCAATATCACAAACATTAGTTGTTCCCAAAATTTTCCTTTTGTGTCTTTTAGAAAAATCACTTGGAGACACACCGGAAATGGGAATGATATAGTCAACTTCATCAAGATAATCTTTTGAAAATTCTAAAATGTCGAGGTTACTAAACTGATTTTCAAAAGCACCGCAACTTTCACCATACTTTTCCTTTAAAATAATTTTTTGATTTTTAATGGTTGGTGTGTCTGAAGTTGAAAAATAACTGGTGGAAAATAGTTCGAAATCAAGCTGGAGTGCACTGTTAATCATGCTTCTTGTATCAATTCCAATAAGTAACAATTTTTCCATAAGATATCAAGTAAAAAAAGTTATTAAAAGTAATAGTCCCGAGCGGAGTCGAACCGCCGTCTCCGGGTCCAAAGCCTAGAAGGATTACCACTACCCTACGGGACTATACATGCTGTAACATATACAACATTTAATATATATTTATAATGTACTATTTATAGCTATCGGTTATTTTTCCATTTATTGGAACTTAATACTTTTTTTCTTTTTTATTCATGTGTATCTGCCAAAAGTAAATTAAACTATGCAAAATTTCCTTTATTTTACAATTAAATCATCATGTGTTTATCAAATAGTAATTTTTGAGTTTTGACAGACATTATTATGCGGATTTGTTGAAAAATATGAGTTTAATTCATTTAATAACTTATTAAATATCATTGGTTAAATGAGTCTTTTAAAGAATGTCCACCAAAAGTAATTTTTTCGATGCAAATTTTTCTTTGTTTTTGAATTGAAGTATTTTTAATCAGTTTCAAAAATTAATTTTAGATTTTTGGCGAACATCATAAAATTAAAATATTTAATGAATTTTATTAGCTGTGAGTACATATAGACTGTTTAGTTAAGAATTCCATTCCTTGGAATTGATGAAAAATAAATATTAATATTATTGTTATGTTAATTAATTTAAGGAAATATGCTCCTAATTTAGGTATAAAAATTATGTCCTCACAAATTTTTTTAATAAAGAAAAATAAACTCTTTAAATGCAATTTTAAGGAAAAATTTAGCAGTGTTTGAATTGAATATTTTTAATGAAATTATTCAAAACGGAAATTACAGTTTTAGGAAATGAAAATACAAAAGGATTAGCATTAAATGGTCGTTGTTCTCATGGTAAATTTCAGGACATGCTCGAGAACATGAATTATTACTTGGAAAAAATACATAATATATAGTTTATAAATCTGATCCAATCAATAGGAAAGCAATTGTTATTTTACTGGATGGGTTATTATGAAAGAAATTAATATTGTAGAAATAATTAAAAATAAAGATAAATTAGAAAAACACGAAGGATATCTTCCCATACCCATTTTACATTGGATTGACATAGGTAAATGGGAGATATTTTTAGAAAAACATGATAAGAAGTTATATTAGCAATGGTTAGATATAAATTGGGAAGAAAGACAAGCTATACGAAAAGATGAGTATGATTATGTGCAAGCTGTTGAAAAATGGATTGAAAAAAACCCACAATTTTCAAATTTTATAATTGAAAGTTCAAAAATAAAATTCACAAAAGAAGACAATACAATTATTGAAAAATATTTCAGAGATATGGAAAAATAATATTTTTTAAGTTTTAATTGAATATTTTTAATGCATTTATTCAAAAATTAAATATGGGTCTGATATTCAATTGTGTAAATGAATCAATAGTCAGCATTGATTAAATACAGATAATGAAAGCACGGAATTTATTTTAAGTTATATTTGCAATAATATTGATTATATTAAAAATGATATCTGATAAATATTTGATTAAATAAAAAAATAAAATAAGGAGTTTAAAGTCCTTATTTTAAATTATTTTTAGTTTTTTAGCAGTTTTGTAATCTACTTTTCCAGTTGTTTTAAGTTTATTTGCTTTTTGGAAATGTTTTACGGCAATTTGAGTATATTTTTGGAAAATTCCATCTATTTTCAAGTATCTTCCATTGTACTTAAGGTAGTATCCATTGTTTTTCAAAGTCTTTTGAATTTTTTTAACTATTGCCTTATTTTTGCTACCTTTTGCTACTGTTTTCCAGGCAGGTGCTTTTATTTTTATTTTAGCTTTTTTGATTAGTTTGTTGTAATATTTATCTCCTGAATATGTGATAGATGCAGTATATGTTCCTTTTTTATTCAATTTATTAAATTTGAAAGTTGCTACACCGTTAGTGTTTGTTGTTGCAGTGTAGGTTTTTCCATTAATAGTTAAAGTAACTTTTGTGTTTTTCATTACAATTCCTTTGTTGTTCTTGAGAGTTATAGTGTATTTTTTGGTTTTGTCCTCAAATTTAAAGATTTTTGTTTTTGCAGTTATTGTTGGTGTCGCTTTTTCAACTACAACCTTAAAGCTGGTAGAATAGGGACTATAAATATCATTTCCGGCAAAACTTACTTTTGCAGTGTATGTTTTCGGAACTAAACTACCTAATGCTATTTTTATTTGTCCATTTTTATAAGTTGTGTATTTTTTAGCCCCATTCAAGTCAACAGATAATGTTGCATTGTTTAATGGATTTTTTTCACTATCTAATAAAGTAATTTCTAAGTATTTATCAGTGTTATAAGTAGTGATAATGTTATTTGCTGAAATAATAGTACTTATTTTTATAGCAGTTACATTTTTTGAAAAAGTATTGTTTTCATTGAATACGTTATTTCCACTATATGCAACTGATAATTCATAATTTCCTATTTTGGTGATATTTAATAATATATTTTCAGCTTTACCATCTGTAATATTTATCTCGTCAATTTTTTCTCTATTTGCATAGATTATTAAACTACCATTTTCTACTATTCTGTCAGTATTTTTACCAGTTACTGTAATGTTTACTGAGAAGTTTCTGATTGTGTAATTGTTTACTACAAGGTTTACAGTAGCGTTAAGTTTATCAACCCTAAATTTGGTTTCTGCTACTGGAGAATCAACATACCCTAAAGTATCATTTCCAAGATAAAAACCAGTTATATTTACAATTTTACTGATATTTGTTTTATCTGCAGGATATATGTAAGTAGTAATGCCAGTTTTCACTGTTACAGTAGTGTTGTATTCATTACCTTTATTATCTTTGATTGTTAATTTAACAACACCACTTAAAGGATTATTATTAATATCAGTTACATTGATGCCAACAGTACTGATGCTATCAATAATTGTATCAGTCGAATTAAGTATAAGCTTAGTTTCTATTGGAATGATGTCTAATCCAATTGTATATTCTACATTTTCCACTTTGGCAGATACATTGCCAGTTCCAACACTGGAAGCAGTATATTTGATAGTTTCTCCTAATTTAGCAATATTCTTATCAATATTACCATTTGTTGCAGTGATTGTTAAATTAAGATTTTTAAATGGCGCATTATCATATTTAGAGATGTTTCCTGAAGTTGAATTATAGGCATATAATTTAAAGATAATGTCTGCAGTGTTTGAAACTGAAACTGTGTTGGGATCTGTTGTTGCATTTAAAAACAACCAATTATTACAAAACTCATTTGGTTTATAAGTATAATTACTTGCATTATTCCCAAACCAATTATTATCAATATTATAATTTCGAGTAAAGTCAAAACCAATTGAACAACTCATGAAAATATTGTTGTTTATTTTACATCCATCACCTTGCACTGAGTAAATATCATTATTCACAAAAACACAATTGGAAATTGAAGCGTAATTAGTTGTATTCAAATTTATAGCTCCTCCTTGATTGGCAGTGTTTCTTATGAAAGTACAATCAGATATTGTATTGTCCCAGGCTTCCAAGCGAATTGCTCCACCAGACGGAGCATAGTTATTTATAAAAGTACAATTAGTAATGATTCCATCAAGTGACTTCCAGAGAATGGCTCCACCACCAAAAAAGAAGTTTTGCATTCCATTTTTAAAAGTAATATTTTTCAATGTTACCTTGCCTGCTTCCACATCGAAAATTCTTGTTTGTCCTTTGGCGTCGATTGTATGACCTTTCCCATCAATAGTTATATCCTGAGTAATTTCTATTCCAGAACTATATCCAGATTCCTCATATTCATAATCATTTTCTAATGTTATTGTGGAACCGTATCCTGCGTTGATTTTATTTTCCAATGCAGCAAATGTTCCATTGTCAGTTTCACTTTTTATTTCTTCATCTTCAATATTGATAATTTCATCATCATTATTGTCTTCTAAAAATAGTTCTTTCTCATTTGCATATCCCCTAAAAAATATTTTTTTTAAGATATGATTTAATTATAAATATTTCTAAATTTTATATTTTTTCATTTGATTTTTTGAATATTTTGATTAAAAATATTCAATTTAAAATATTTTTTACTACTTTTTTTTAAATATTTACTAATATGTTTTTTGTATTTTAATTGTTTAATTTTATTTTTCAAATTTATTAAATATCTTTATATTGAATGGTATTTATGAATATATTATAAATTTATATTATTTTATTATTTTTTAGTTTATTATTTAAATATATTAAAATATATTTATTTTTTAATAACATTTATAAAAAATGTATTGAAATATGTTTATATATTATAATTTATATACAAAATTATTAGTTGGATAACTATTTTAATTAATGATTTATTAGTATTATTAAAGAAAAGATATTTAACTAAAAATTTCTATTACTTAAAAAAGGGTCACGTGATTAAATAGGAAAGTCTTTTTAATTTTTACAATTATTGTAATTTTACATTGGAGTGGGGTTAGTTCATCTAATGATAATATATTGTTGTTAGTAATATTCAGGATAATATCATGCTAAAGAATATGATTTATTAGGTGTTTGGAATTCAATTGGAAACATATGATCTTAAGAAAATTATATTGCGAATATACATCATCCAATACTCTTAATAAAATATACTGTTTCATATTATCACTTCAATAATATTTGGGGGAATTCTTAAATGTTCAATTCAAAGTTTTTAATATTAATTATTGGTGTTTTAATAATTGGTTTGGCATTATCCTGTTATTTCTATTCGTCAGATAATTTCCATGAGTCTGATTCTAGTTTAAATGAAAGGCATGATGATGTGGTTTATCTCTGGATGTTGGATGATAACGGAAAGTTGAAACTGGTTCCGACAACTGAAACTTATTCTGAAGGGTCTGCAAGTGATCCAGACTAATTGGGAATTCATTGGTTGATAATAATTTCTTTAAACTTTTAAATGATATTAAAATATCATTTAATTCTCTTTTTATTATAAAATTTGTGAATATCACATTTTATACCCGTAAATCTAGGCATAGGTTTCCTCAAAATATATTAATCTATTTTAGAAGTTGTTAAAATCATATTATTAAACATCCTGTTAAATAATGGATTGAATCAATTATGGATTATTTTTAGTGAAAAGATTATATATGATGAATTAAAAATTTAGGTATACCTAAATATTATAATTTGAAGAGGTGTTTTCATGAAAGAAAAAGTAAATCTGTCTGGTGTTAGTGAAACAATGCTAGTTCCATTATATTCGAGAGCATTGGAAAGCAATAGAAAAAATCCTGCATTCTATGATAAAACTGCAATAGGAATTGTTAAAAATCTTGATTACAATTTTAAAGAACGATTTAAAGAATCTAAAAATAAAATGAACTTTTGGGGATGTGCGGCAAGAACTATTATATTGGATGATGAGGTTTCTAAATATATTAAAAATAATCCGGAATGTTCTGTTGTTAATTTAGCATGCGGTTTGGATGATAGATTTAGTAGGGTCGATAACGGTAAAATAAATTGGTATAATATTGATTTTGAAAATATAATTTCGTTAAGGGATAAGCTCATAGATAAAAAAGACAGAGTTACAGATATTCCTACTTCAGCACTTGATTTTTGTTGGATTGATAAAATTGAAAATAAAGATAATGTACTGATTATAGCTGAAGGTTTTTTAATGTATTTATCTGAAGAAGATGTAAAAAATTTGTTTTTTAAGATTTCTGAAAGTTTTGGAAAAGTTGAACTGCTTTTAGAATTAATGACTCATTGGATGGTAAAAAACCAAAAGAAACATGACACTGTAAAACAGACTGGAGCTGTATTTAGATGGGGTATAAATGAAACCGAAGACTTTGAAATGATTTGTCCAATGTTTAAAATGACTGGGGATTATAATTTAACAAATGTGATGAAAAGATATTCTCCGATTTTTATTACAATTGCATCTCCATTTTTAAAACCTAGAAATAACCGGATTGGAAAATTTGAAAAATTAATTCTATAATATTATAATCTTCTAAGTTTTTTTTTTTAACTGCTTTTATAATCTTAGGGGATTTTGAAGAATTTTAGATATAAAATTATGAAATTAAATCGAGAAACTAAATTCGTTTTCCAATCTTTTGATAAAATAAACATTTCTCATGCCATATGCAGTTAAAGCAAATTTCACAAACACTCTCTTTTGTATTAAAAATATGTTCAATTCTTTTAAATAGCTCAACTGAATTATATTCTTTTGAGGAATCTAATTTTTCCAATACTTGATCGTCCATTAAAACAATTTTATCATTTTGAGCTTCATTCTCACATATATTGTTTCTTAAATTGGGACATGCTTTACAAATATCGTCAGGAGAGTTTGTTAATTTAATAACTGTCTCTGGTGATTTTCGCTTTGAATTAATATCAGTCATGTTTTTTGTAAATTTTTCATCGTATCCATAGCCTTGAAAACCTTTAAGACACAATAAATGATGTCCTCTTAAAATAAGTTTCATTATAATCAATAAAAATAAAATAAAAAAAGAAAGGTTGAAATAACCTTATTCTTTTGGTAAAAATACTTTGGACACGGATGCCGCACCTAATATTTTTACAATATCTCCGGCGATAAATGGTACAAGTCCCATCATTAAAAGATCAACAATACCAACGCTTGTGCCTTGAGTTAAGTTTAACCATAATGCAAGGCCTAAAAGTCCTGGAATGTAAATTAATGAGAAATTTGCAATACCAATTACAGCCGCCATTTTTTTGAAATTACGAGCATCAGCATATTTTTCAGTTATTGTTCCGATAAAGCAGGATGCAATAATAAATCCAATAAGGAATCCGCCAGTTGATCCGAGTAATGTTTCAAATCCACCGGTCATTCCTCCAAACCATGGAATAAATGCTACACCTAAAACAACATATAAAATTTGGCTTAGACATCCATATTTTTTACCTAATAATAAACCAGAACATAATACTGCAAATGTTTGAGCAGTAACTGGAACTGGAGTCCATGGTAATGGAATAATTATTTGTGCCATTATACCAGTAAAACATGCCATCATTAATGACATGAGTACTTTGGTTGCAGTACCAGCATCTTGAATTCTTTCAAAAACATTTTTTCTAGTACTGTAGTAGTTTTCAATATTAATATTCATTTTATTCCTCCAATTCAATAAAAATAATAAATGAGAATTATTTGATTCTCAGTTTAATTAATAGTTATAATTTTAACATTATGCGGTTTTTTAACAATATTGACGGATTTAAATGCTACTAATTTTTTAATGCCTTTTTCTGAGGCTGCATCAACTAATCTTTGGCTGATAACTCCGTCAAATATCACAGCATCAGCAGTTCCTTCTATGTTTTTAATTTCTTCATAGATGTTTTCCACTTCAACTTCTTTAGTCATATTTAATGCTTCATCCAATATTGCTCCAACACCGGTTCCTTCGAATTCTCTAAGCATGTCTTTCATTAGACTTACTTCATCATCTTCAATAACCGGTTCATCTACAACATGCTGTTCTTCACGGCGGTTATTATTGTATTTTTGTTTTTTATCGTATTTAGTGTTGTTTCTGTTATTATTACGATTTTTGATGTGTTCTTTTTTAGGATTTTCATTTAAGATATTGGTGGTAGCTAGGAATTGTGCTGTAGGAACTTTGTCCCTAAGTGCGACTAAAACTTCGTCTTTTTCCAAATCTTCAACTTCTTTTCCTTTTGGAGCACGTGTAATAAAGTCAACATCACCAATTTGTAAAAGTTCTTTTAAGATGAGTTCTCCACCTCTATCTCCATCGACGAATGCAGTTGTGGTTCTTTTTTTACTTAACTCACCAATGGAATGGGGTACACTTACACCTTCAACAGCGACAGTGTTTTTAATACCGTATTTGAGTAAGTTTAAAACATCACTACGTCCTTCCACTACTATAATCGCATCAGATGAGTGGATGGCAGGGCCGGCAGGTAATCGATCTTCTCCATATTCGGAGATTTCATGAACTCTCATTGCCTCTCTTACTTCTTCAATCATTTTAATGCTGGTAGGACCAACGCTTTCAACCATGTTTTTGTAAATTTCTTTAGCACGGTTGACAACTTGTTCTCTTTTAACCGCCCTTACATCTTCAACTTTGGTGGTTTGAATTTCAGCTTCACAAGGACCTACACGATTAATAGTTTCAAGAGATGCGGCAAGGATGGCAGTTTCAACTCTGTCCAAACTTGATGGAATTACAATTTCTCCTTTTGCTCTTCCACTATTGGAATGAATGTTAACTTGAATTCTTCCGATTCTCCCAGTTCTTTGTAATTCTCTTAAATCCAAATCATTACTGAGTAATCCTTCAGTTTGCCCAAATACAGCACCAACAACATCAGGTTTTTCTACAATACCATTAGCAGTAATTTGAGCATGAATTAAATATTTTGTTGTAGTTAATTCTTCACCTTTTCCCATTTTTAAGCCTCCTAAGCTTATTAATCGGGATAATTTATGTAATTTTAAAAAAAATTATTTGGTAAATTTGCATAAATTATACGATAATCATATATTTCATCAGTCTTGACGACCTATCATACACTAAAAAAAGAGTTTATACATGTTACAGTGAGCCTGCTATTAAGGTTTTATTGTATTGGTAATTTTTATTGTTTCTTAATAATGTTTTTTCCTTAATAATCTTGCTTCTCCTGTCTTTTGAATAAATTAATAATGAATTTAATAATAATGATATGTAAATTAACTCTGATTGAGTATATAATAATTATAAGTATTTCTTAAAAATACTACAATTATTATTTATTAGTAAAACTAATATATAAATTGTATTATATTAAAGTGAAAAGATTGGTGAGGTTATGTCAATTAGTCCAAAGGATTTATTAAATAAAAATAAAAATTTGAACAAACGATTAGATATTAGTGAAATTTGTTTAGATAATGTTACAATTAATGATTTAAAATTTAATGGGGATAACTATGATGAATATATTAATCTCCATTCTCTTTTAGAAAATATATCGACATGCCAGGTTTCAGATGCATTTAACGGGATTTCAAGACAATCCGGTGTAATTCAAAAGATAAAACCAATTAATAATCGAAGAGTATTCGGCAGAATATTTACAGCAGAAACTACTAGTGGGGACTGGGGAACTTCTGCAATGGCAATTGATGAGGCTGATGAGGGAGACATATTATTCTTTAAAGTTGACAGTGAGGAGATGGCAATTTGGGGTGAGCTTGCTTCAACTTGTGCTCGTGATAATGGAATTAAAGCTACCGTAATTTACGGTTCAGCACGTGATTTGGATGCATTGTTGTATATGGATTATCCAGTATTTGCATCAAATTACTGTCCTAATGCAGGGTTGGCTCTAGGTTTAGGTAGCTTAAACGAATCATTGGATATAGAAGGATTTAAAGTTAATCCTGGAGATTTTTTAATTGGAGATGAATGTGGTATTGTTGTAATTCCTCAAGAATTGTTTGTAAAAACAATGTTTGCTTCTTTAGATATTAAAATTAAAGAATCCCTCATCATTGATAAAATTGCATTGGGAAATACATTATCGCAGATTGTGGGTCTTGGAAAAAAATAGTAAAACATTTAAATATATTCAATGTTTATATATAAATATATCGATAACTTTATATATTACTTCTTTATTATATATAACTGATACAGATTTGATTTTATGAAATTATTAGGCAAAAGTTTGCATATAGCAAATTCAGGAAAATTAATTGCTCGAACAACCAAGACACCTTCACCGGGAGCTATAGTGTTTGATAGTAATAAGAAAAAAATTGGTAAAGTAGGCTATGTTTTTGGACCTACTGCGAATCCCTATGTATCAATTAGATTATTTAGACAAGCAAATAGGGAAGAAATTGAGAGAAACTGTGGTGAAAAATTATTTGTATCAAAACCAAAATCCAAAAAGACTAGAAAAAGGAGGATGAGATCACGCCAAAAGAAACCACAAAACAAAAAATAGATGAGATTCCAAGAAGAGGAAGACGTGGAAGAAGAGCACAAATGGCTAAAGCACAGGAAGAAGAACTTAAAGAACCAACAGTATGTCCTGAATGCGGATCAACTGAATTAATAGGGGACTATGAAAGAGCAGAAGTTGTATGTTCTCGTTGCGGATTAGTTATTGATGAAAATCTTGTGGATATGGGTCCTGAATGGAGGGCATTTGACCATGAACAAAGAGACAAACGTACAAGAGTGGGTGCTCCAATTACATACACCATTCACGATAAAGGTTTAAGTACCATGATTGATTGGAGAAATAAAGACATCTATGGTCGTGATATTCCTGCAAGAAACAGGGCACAATGGTACAGATTAAGAAAATGGCAAAGGAAAATTAGAATTTCCGGAGCAACCGAAAGAAACTTAGCATTTGCATTAAGTGAACTTGATCGTGATTCCTCAAGATTGGGGCTTCCAAGAAGTGTAAGGGAAGCTGCAAGTGTAGTGTACAGAAGTGCAGTAGATAACAAATTAATCAGAGGAAGAAGTATTGAAGGAGTAGTAGCAGCATCATTATACGCTGCATGTAGACGTTGTAATGTTCCACGTACTTTAGATGAAATTGCCGAAGTATCCAGAGTAACTAAAAAAGAAGTGGGCCGTACATACAGATTCTTGACTCGTGAATTAAACATTAAATTACCACCAACTTCTCCAGTTGATTATGTTCCTAGATTCGCATCAGAACTTGGACTTTCTGGTGAAGCACAGTCCAAAGCTATTGAAATTATTGAAAAAGCAATGGAAAAAGGATTAACTTCAGGAAGAGGGCCGACAGGTGTAGCGGCTGCAGCATTATACATTGCATCTGTTTTGCTTGGAGATAGAAAAACCCAAAGAGATGTAGCTGAAATCGCCGGTGTTACTGAAGTAACTATCAGAAACAGGTATAAAGAACTCACAGAACAGTTAGAAATGGGTGTTACTTTATAAACACCTTTTTTTACTTTTTTTATTAGTTTTATATTTTAGTTAATTTTAAGCATGGCATAATATTACAATGGATGAATTATGGCAAATTCAGACTTGTAACTATTTCCGGTTAAATTAGCTTTCACATTTTGTATAATTCTTTTCATGATTCATGTATTCTAATTGAAAAGATTCTTCTTCAAATATATTATATTTAATAAATTATAAGTGTAATTAGTCTAATTTATCAACTATTTCTTCTCCAACATCTGTTAACCTGTATAAACGTCCTTTTCTTGCTTCTTCATTAATACATTCAGCTATTCCACTTTCTTTTAATTCACGAAGGACTTTTGAAATATGATTTGGAAGTATTCCTGCTTCTTTTGCAATATTGGTTGGTGTTTTTACATCATCTTTAAGAGCTTTCATTGTTTTCACACGGTAAGAACTGATATTTACATATGCAAATTTTTTTAATGTTTCGTCATCCATAATGTTTTCCCCTGAAATTCCTTATCATTGTTTAATAACTTGTAGGTACTATATAAAATTAATGTAACTTTTAGGGTATTATTGTGTTATATCTGCATAATTTAATTGAATTTTTTTGACTTTTGTAATAAATAATATTAATTATTTCGGGGATGTTTTTGAAACAAAAAGTTATTTTTTATATTATTGGCTGTCGACGAAAATTAGTTTTAGTCATGAAAGCTTTTCTTTATTTTACAATTGAAGTTTTGAATATTTCAATTAAAAAGATTAAATGCAGACAGGATTAATGGAAATATTTTAAAGTGAATTCTATAAAATACTGGATTTAAAAACATTATATGGAAATTTTGTTAATGAATATTTATGTACAAATTTTTAGTAAAATATTATCATTTGTATTTATTGTGGAATATTTGATATTTACAATATTTAATTAATTGGATTTTATCTTGTTTTTATATTTTTAATTGAACATTATATATTTATTTTTATTATTTTTAAAAATAATTTAAGTTTTTAGGTTTTATAAAATAATATGGAAACATATTTATATATATATAATGAATAAAGTTAGTATTATCGATGTGTTGATTTAAATGGGTTGAATAATGCAATGGTTTTTGTAATTGTTTGATATTTTTTTTTACATTCAGGCATATTAAACAAAACCTATTTAAAGATATGCGTTGAATAAAATTAGGTGATATTATGGCAACTTTCAAAGGTTTTGCAATGAAAAAATTAAATGAAACTGGTTGGGTTGAAAAAGAAGTTCCTGAATGTGGGCCACTCGATGCTATTATTAAACCTACATGTGTATCTCCATGCACTTCAGATATTCATACTGTATGGGAAGGAGCAATTGGAGATCGTAAGGACATGATTTTAGGTCATGAAGCAGTAGGTGAGGTAGTTGAAGTTGGTAAATTGGTACAAAACTTTAAACCGGGTGATAAAGTAATTGTGCCGGCAATCACTCCAGATTGGGATGATGAAGCTGCACAAAGAGGTTTCCCTTCACAAACCATGGAACCATTAGGTGGATGGAAATTCTCAAACTTTAAAGATGGTGTTTTTGGTGAAAGATTCCATGTAAATTTAGCAGATGCAAACTTAGCACATATGCCAGATGGGTTGTCAGATGAAGGAGCATGCATGTTAGTGGACATGTGGTCTACTGGTATGATGGGTTCTGAAAATGCTGATATTCCGTTAGGTGGAAGTGTACTTGTCATAGGAATTGGAGCTGTAGGACTTTCAGCTATTGCGGGTGCAAAGTTATTAGGTGCTGGAAGACTATTTGCAGCAGGAACAAGACCAATTTCTGTAAAAGTAGCAAAAAAGTATGGTGCAACTGATATAATTAATTATAAGGAAGGGCCAATTGATGAACAAGTAATGGAATTAACCGATGGTGCAGGAGTCGATTCTGTAGTTATTGCCGGAGGTAATCTTGAAAACACATGGAAAGAAGCAATTTCAAGTGCAAAAGCAGGAGGAACTGTTTCTAATGTAAATTATTTGAGTGGAGCAGACAATGTTTTAATACCTCGTGTTGAATGGGGTTGTGGTATGTCTAACATAAACATTAAAAATGGATTATGTCCTGGTGGTCGTGTTAGAATGGAAAGACTAGCCGATCTTGCTTTATGTGGTAGACAAGACCCAGAACTTTTGGTCACTCACAAATTTGAAGGTTTGGATAAAATTGAAGACGCACTTTATTTAATGAAAGAAAAACCAAAAGATTTAATCAAGCCTGTTGTAATGCTTGATTTGGATTAAATATTTTGAAAAGGTAAATAATCAAATTATTTACCTTCTTTTTTTTATTAAATGGTGAATATGGAAGTAGATATTATAGGAGGAACTTATTCGCAAGGATTATGAATTGTTAAATGTTTAGCAATTGAAGGTGTAGATATAATGTCTTGTAAAAAAGAAGTGATGAAAATAGTTTAAAAGATTAAAAATTATAATGTTTTGATGTGAGAAATGGCAAATAAATATTGTTTTGTTCTTGAAAAAGAATGAATAATTGAAAAATAAATAATTCCTCTTTTAATCGGATTAAATATTAAATATAAATCTCATTATGGGGTAGAATAACTGGTATAAATTTTTAAGAGGGTAATAGAATGATTATTGTTCAAGCTAAAGCTATTCCTAAAGATGAAACAAGTAAAAATAGAATAATTGAATTTGCTCAAGATTTGATTAAAAAATCGAAAGAAGAATCTGGTAATATTGATTATAATTTATTTGTTAATACAGATGATAATACATTATTATTTGTTGAACAATGGGATTCTGTAGAAATTCTCAAAAATCACTTGAAAACAGAACATTTTATAAAATTTGGTGAAAACATATCAGATTTAGTTGTAAGTGATTTAGAAATTAATGTATTTGATGCAAATTCAATATCTTTATAAGATATTTTAAAAAAGGAGGTATCGATATCTCCTATTTTATTTTTTATATTTTCTTTTTATAAGAATTACTATTTTTTTTAATTTTAATTTAATTTTTGAGTTTGACAAATGTTTTATTATTTCAAAAGAGAAAAAGCGCAGGAAAAACATCTATCGGACAATAATGGTGGATTTTTTAGTTAATGCATTGTAATATTTACTACCAGCATATCCAGTTGTAGCAGTAAATTTACCTTTATATAATAGTTTGGTAATTTTAAATGTTGCAATTCCTTTATAATTGGTTGTTGCATAATAATATCTATGATTGACATTTAATGTAATTTTTTTATTTTTCATAATTTTTCCTTGTTTGGTTTTTAAGGTTATGCTGTATTTTTTGATTTTAGTTGATTTTTTGAATGTTTTTGAATTTGCAGTTATTTTTGGTGTTGACTTTTTAATAGTAATTTTAACTGTTTTTGATGATGCGTAGTAATTGGAATCTTCTGCAAACTTTGACTTAATAGTGTATTTTTTAATAACAAAACCGTTTCGTGTATCAATTTTAATTTGACCATATTTGTTGGTAATTTTTGTAGCATATTTTTTACCATTAATAAAAACACTTACCTTAACACCACTCACAACTTTGTTTTTAATATTTTTTAAGGTTATAACTACATAATCACCATAATGGGCAGTAGTTGTAGGCTTTATATAAATAGTTGTCTTAGTTTTTTTGAGGGAGCTTCTGTATGCATCATGTCCTGATTTTGCTGCATTGTTTTTAAAGAAGCAGTATTCACCGGCACCTCCATACATTCCTCCGCCATGATTTACTGCATAATTATCACTGAAATTACAGTAGTGGGCTGAACCTTTATAAAGTGCTCCACCATTATTCTTTGCGGAATTCTTATTAAAATTACATTGAACAGCAAATCCTCCATATAATGCTCCACCATTCTCTTTTGCAAAATTATTGGTGAACTTACATTTTGTTGCAGAGTTTTCAAAGAGTGCTCCGCCAGTCACTGCGGAGTTGTCAGTAAATATGCAGTTTGTTGCATAACCTTTATACATTGCTCCACCTCTACCATTTAATACGTAATTGTTAATAAAATTACAGTTATTGGCGTTACTTAGATGTATTGCTCCACCATCTTTTACTGCAGTATTATTAAGGAAATTGCAGTTTTCTGCATTACAAACTCCATAAATTGCTCCGCCATTGGTGCTTGCCTTACCGTTAATGAAGTTAATGTTCTTAAAAACTGCCGTACAATCTTCTTTTATAATAAAAATACGGGCAAGATAATTTCCATCAAGTGTATGACCTTTACCATCAATAGTTATATTCTTGGTAATGGGAACTCCATTAGCAAATTCGGAATCTGTCTCATTATCATATCTATAATCATGCTCTAAATCAATACTGGTGTATGGAGTTATTGCTTCATTTAACTGAGTAAATGTTCTTGGAGCATCCATTGGTATATTGCTTGTGCTGTTTAACCCATCGGCTCCAATAATGTCACTTTCAGTATTGTCAGCAGCACTTACAGTTGAAATTGCCAATAAACCTAATAGTACTGTAATCAGTATTAATTTTTTGCTCAACAAAATTCCTCTCCAAAATAACTTTTATAATTTAGTTATATTTATTATAATATATCTATTTTTTTAAGATTGGGAATAGTATTATTCAAATTTCATTTAATTTAAAATTCATATTTGATTTTGACTGTTTGGATATATAACACTGTAAATTGTTATTTTAATCCTTGTCTGATGGCAAGTTACTGTTTTGAATATTTTTCAATTCTATATTTTAATTCACGCACAATTCCATCATTGTTTGTTTTTTTAACTTTATCAAGTCTTTTTTGATATTTTGAAAGTCTTGATAAGAATTTTTTAACTTTAGAAGCATTCATAACTTCATGGTATTCTCCGTAACCTAATTTTTGAACATAATATCCATTTAATGTTTGTTCGAAGTTTCCAATAGCGGGAACAGAATAAATTGGTTTTTTAAGATGTATTGCTTCTGATATGAATGTAAATCCTCCATTACAAATAACCGCTTTAGATGATGCCAAATCATCGTAGAAAACATCTTCATTAAACTCTTTATAAGTTAAATTGCCATCTATTTCATTTTTATTAAATCCATAAACAATGAACTTTTCATTATTAAGAGATTTTAACTTACGAACAAGTTTTCCACTTTCTTTACTTGTTTGATAAACAATTACATGGTCACCTTTACTAGGCTTTAAATTTAAAATATCTTCACGTATAATTGGAGGGTAGATTATAGCATTCTTTTTAGGTTTTAATTTAGGATAAAAAAAGCTTGTAAGGATATGTACTTTTGGTTTAACAACATATGTTTTAATTACTCCTTTTGCTTTAACCATTTCAACATATTTGTCTTTTGGATAATCGATTTTAGTTTGAGTAATCATATGGATGTTATCTAAACTAATTAATGGAATATTTAGAAGTTTAGAAACCATTGTTGCATAAATTTCAAAATCTGTTACAATAACATCTGGTCTAAGTTCTCTTGCTTTTTTATATAAAGTTTCATATCCTGTTTTTATATTGCCGGGATTTCTTTTCAGAGCATTTGAAAGGGTTTTTAAATTATTTACTTTATTGTTAATGTATACTGTGTTAAATCCTCCAATTTTATAAACATTATTGAATTTGGATTTTAAATATTCGTAAGCTCTGTCACTTGAAAATAAGTAAACATCATATTCATCTTTAATTTTATCAACGATTACTCCAGTTCTTATTGCATGACCCATTCCTTCGCCACAAACACAGTAAAAGACTATTTTTTTATCTCTTTCAGTTTTAGTGTTTAGAAGGGATCTTGCTTTGTTGACTTTTTCTTTTGATTCATCATAAGTCTCTTTAATTACGTTAATTTTTTCTGCACTTTTTTCAATTCCTGACATTTTTGATTCAGCAATTCTATCATGTCCATGGTCAAATTTATAATTTAACTCATTAGCATCAGTTCTTTTTCCTAAAAAGTCATTTACAGTGCTTTTACCGTACTGTCTGATTAATGTTGTAATTCCTTCTTCTTCAAGTCGCCTTGTTGAAACACCAATTTTAGCTTTTCTTAATACTCTAAAACGTTCTTTTTTTGCTAATCGTTCAATATAATCAGTATCTTCTCCAAAAGTTAGGGATTCATCAAATCCATTACACTCTTCGTGCAATTTTCTTTTGGAGATTATTCCATAGCATCCTGCACCATGAGGTTTAATGTTTTCAACACTAACCATGAAGAAATTTGCAAAATCATGGAATAGTTTATCTTCAACTTTGTTTGAAAGTGGTTCCATGCGGGTAATTGCTATTCCAAGTCTCTCCATTTTAAATTCATATACAACATCTCTTAGATACTCATCTGTTAATTTTAAATCTGAGTCAAGAAAAAGTAAAATATCTCCTTTTGCAACATTAGCACCATTATTTCTACCTATTGCAGGTAAGCCTCCATCTACTATTATACAACCATATTCTTGTGCTATGTTTCGGGTATTGTCAGTTGAATTTGCATCAGCTACTATAATTTCATAATCCTCAAAGCTTTGTTTTTTAATGCTCTCTAGGAGAATTGGGAGGTATTTTTCTTCATTGTAGGTAGGTATAATAATGCTTAAAATCATATGTTAAGGTTTATTTTCTAAATTAATAAGTTTTTTTAAAAATGGATTTTTTAGCCTTTAAGTATTAACTCATTATGTTATTTTTCTGAAGGTTTAAAGGATTTCTAAAAGAGATTTTTTTTACTTTTTTAATTTAAACCATCTATGGTTCGTATGTATGAGTATTGACAAAAGTATATTTGCTGTTTATTTAATGTTGTCATGGGTATGTTTTCTTTTTTTGTTTTATCTTATTTTAAACTCGCCGGTTGAAGTCATTATTAATATTTATCAGTTTTGGCATGTTTTTTTATTTGATTTCTTCTTTTCTACTTAACGCCATCATTGCAATGATAGTCAATATAAATCCGCAAAACATCAGAAATGTTGGAATTTCTGAGTAGAATATTAATCCAAATATAAGTGCTGCAAACGGTTCTGCTCCAGATAATAATATTGAAGCTATTCCTGAATCTATATGCTCTAAACTCACAGTTGAGAAAATATATGGAAGGGCAAATGAAAATGTTGAGTGCATTATTAAGAATATTATAACTAAAATGGGATTAATTGAAATGAAATTTGTGATTTGTCCAAAGTTTGTAAATGGAAGCAATCCCATTGAAATAATTGTAATTGAATAAATAAGTATTGTAAATGTGTGTTTTCCATTTTCAATTGATTTTTTAGAAGCCATTAAATAAATCGCCCAGAATAATCCCGCACCAATACCTGCAGTGATTCCGTAAAATGGAATGTTGCTTAAACTAGTTTCCAAAACACCAGTCATTAGAATACAACCAAATATGGCTAATGCCATACAAATTATTTTTTTTCTTGTAATTTTTTCTTTAAATGTAAAATAAGCAATTATAATGACATAAATTGGTGCAAGTGATAATAAAACTGCAGCTAATGAAAGGGGAATATTTCCCATTGATTCGTTGTAGCACAAATTAAGTCCTACAATACATATTCCACAAACTAAAAATAATGAAATGTCTATTAAATCTATTTTTAACAAACTTTTATCAGTTACTAAAATTGCTATCATTATGGGGATTATTGCTATTGAAAACCTTAAAAAAAGAAGCGTTGTTGAATCAATTCCATTTACCATTAATGTTCGAACAAATACTCCACCGGATCCAAACATTATTCCGGCTAGGATGGGTAAAATAAAATAGATTTTTTTCATAGACTTTAATTGAATTTGGGTATATAAAATTTTATCTAAAAAGTAAACTTTTTTATACGATTGTTTATATAAAAGTAATTTTAATTGGTGATTATATGTTAAATTCAATTTTTAAATATTCTTATGGTGTAATAGTTTGTTTAATCATCGCTATTCCATCCTTAATTTTGGGGAATTTATTTCCAGTTATTGGCGGTCCAATTATTGCGATTATCTTAGGAATGTTGATTGCTTTTGCATGGCATGAAAAAGAAAGTTTTGATGAAGGAATAAGTTTTACATCTAAATATGTCTTACAAACAGCAGTTGTTCTTTTAGGATTTGGATTAAACTTGAATATAATTTTAAAAACTGGAATTCAATCTCTTCCAATTATTATTGCAACAATTTCCGTCGCTTTAATTGTTGCATTTATTATGCAAAAAATTCTAAATATCGAGGAAAAATCAGCAATACTAATCGGTGTTGGTTCATCGATTTGCGGGGGTTCAGCTATTGCTGCAACAGCACCTGTAATTAATGCAGATGAAGAACAAGTTGCACAGTCAATTTCTGTAATATTCTTCTTCAATGTTCTTGCTGCAATTATTTTCCCATTTTTAGGAAAAATAATTGGTTTTTCAACAGTTGATGGGGGACCATTTGGTCTATTTGCAGGAACTGCAATTAATGACACTTCATCTGTAACTGCAGCCGCTGCTACCTGGGATAATATGTGGGGACTTGGAAGTCAAACTCTTGATAAAGCAAGTACTGTTAAATTAACACGTACATTAGCAATTATTCCAATCACTTTAGCATTATCAGTTTTCACTTCAAAAAAATCAGAGTATGTTGGTGGGGAATTTTCACTTAAAAAAGCATTTCCAATGTTTATTTTATATTTTGTAATTGCTTCCGTTATCACGACTCTTGCAGTAAGCTTAGGTGTGGATGCAAATGTATTTTTACCATTTAAAGAATTAAGTAAATTCTTTATCATATTGGCTATGGCTGCTATTGGATTACATACTGATATTGTAAAATTAGTTAAATCCGGAACAAAACCAATAATTCTTGGAGCTACCTGTTGGATTGCTATTATTATTGTAAGTATTTCAATTCAGTTTACTTTAGGGATAATTTAATTATTCCATGTTCTATTTTTTTAGTTATATTTATATCTTATATTATCATACTATAATCATGAGTTTTAAAGATTTAATGGAAAAGAGATATTCTGCTCGGGATTTTAAAGAAGATTCAATTCCAGATGAAGATTTATGTGAAATTGTAAAGACTGCTAGTATGTCACCATCATGGGGTAATACACAACCCTGGAATGTTCATATTGCAACTGGAAAGTCTTTAGATAAAATCCGTGAAGCTTGGATTAGTAAAAATGCTGATGAAATACCTGGTGATTCTGATCTGCCAACTGGTCACAGAGAAGATTTTGGAATGCGTGCTTTAAAAAACATGGCAAATCTTGTAGAAACTATCGGTGAAAATCCTGAAATCCAAAAGGAGTTTAGGGCTGCTCAACCAATACTTTTCAATGCACCTGCGTTGCATATATTACAATGCCAAAGACATCTCCAATGTGGTCGGTTTATGATTTAGGTGCTTTTTCAATGAGTTTAATGCTTGCTGCAAGTGAAAAAGACATTGATTCAATTCCAGCTTATGAACTTGTTAAATATCCGGAAATTTTACGTGAAAATATGCAGATTTCTGATGATGAGAGTATCATTGCAGGAATTGCATTAGGCTATGCATCTGACAGTAAACTCAATGATTTTAGGGCAGAAAAGTTAGATGTGGATGAAATATTAAAAATCTATAAATAGGAATATGCATTCCAAGAAACTGTGTAGTACTTGCAGGAATTATTTAATGGTACTTTTAAATCATTAATTAATTCCATTTCATTATAATTGGAATCTACATGATATGTTTCATTGCTTATTTTTTCTATTGGAATGTCTCCAAAATCAACATTATCTGTCATGTTGACTATTTCTACTGTATAATAATCGGGTTCTGCACCAGCAAAAGCTACAGTAAATCTTAAAGCTATAACAATAAGAATTATTAGGATTGGTAAAAATCTATTGAATAAATATTTTGCTTCACTTAAACCAATATTTCTATATGATGGTTGGATATTTTCATTAGCCTTTAATAATTTTTTATCTTTTATGATTTTTCCTAAATGTAAGTTTAAGTAATATCCATTTCTATAAACAATCCATAATCCTAAAAGACCTACAAGGGAGGGTGTGGCCCAAAGACCTCCATCAAATGATCCGATAAGAAGACAACTTGAAAAAAAAGCAATTAAAAAGTTTGTAAACCATGGTCTTTTTTGATTTGCTAAAATAAGTGTGATAAATAAAATTGGAATGATTAAAACCACTAAAAAACTAATATCTGGGACATATGCATATAGTCCAACACCTGTATTGATGTTGCTTTGAATGAATGGTCCAATTATTTTAGTTAAAACTTCACCTAAAATGGACTTTAACAAATGAGTATGTAAAATACTTGTAGAACTCATCGTGCTGGACATAGAACAAAACACAGTGTTAAGTTTGATTCCCATTTGTAGTCTAAATACAACTTCCAGAAGATTTCCAAATACAAGTAAAACAAATCCGATAACAATTGATATTTTCAAATATCGGGTAGCATCGATTTTTCTGGGTATTACTTGTGATAAAATTAGAAGCAATCCTAAAAGACCAAAAAATATAATGTCTTTTCCTTTCGATGATCCCATTAAAAATAAATGAGTTACCGGTCTTATAAGGGGATTTAAGAGGTCAGATACAAATATGAATGCTCCAATCAATAAGAATAAAAATCCAACTAAGATAGTTTTATTAACTTTCATTAACAATAATTTAATATTTAATACTTTAAATAAGTGATGTTATGTTTACAATCGAATATTTTGTAGGTTTGATTTTAATTGGTATATTTGCAGGTTTCGCATCAGGACTTCTAGGTGTTGGTGGAGGATTTTTAATAACTCCTCTTCAATTTTTCTTATTAAAGTATATTGGTGTTGCACCAGATCTTGCTATACTAATATCTTTTGGAACAAGCCTTGCAATCATTATTCCAACATCACTTAGTGGTGCTTATAGACACACAAAATCAATGGATAATATTTTAAAACCAGGAATTCGTTTAGGTATTTTTGGAGTAATTGGTGGTTTTGTAGGGGGTTTCGTTGCATCAGCACTTCCTTCAAGAACATTAGAAATTATATTTGGTCTTTTATTATTATTCATAGCTTTTAACAATATTGTTAATATTAATAAAGAAAGAGAAAAAGCTAGAATTCCATTTAATTGGACAAGTATTGGACTCATTGGTTTGCTTGTTGGATTTTCATCTGGACTTTTAGGAGTCGGTGGAGGAATATTTTTAATAGCTATTTTAACAGCACTTCTTGGATTTTCAATGATTGAAGCAATTGGAACCTCTTCAATATTTATTAGTCTAACAGCAATCGGGGGATTTTTATCTTACATGATTACTGGTTGGGGAGTAAGCACATTTCCATATTCAATAGGTTATGTAAATATCATTAACTTAGTTTTAATTGCATGTTTTTCTGTACCTATGGCGTCATTTGGTGCAAAAATGGCACATAGGGTTCCTCAAAAGAAGTTAAAAATAATATTCTCAATAGTAATTTTGTACATGGCATTGAAAATGTTAGGAGTATTACCTTAAGGTGGTTTGATGAAGGAAAATAGAAAAATTGGAGAAAATTTTGATGTTAATGATGCAGAAGATATTTTTGATAAGTTAAGGAATGTAAAAGGGAAAACAAAGCCTAAAGGTGAAAGTAAATTTAAGAATATATCTTATCTTATGAATGAAGCTCAGTACTTGGAAAAAAATGGCCAACTTGGTGAAGCTGTTGAGTTATACAAACAGATTATTTTTATTCTACCAGATTCTATAAAAGCTTATGAGGCAATAGCCAATATTTATCAAAAGCAAGGAGACATTGATTCTGAAAAAGAGATTTTAAAAAAAGCTATTAGTAACTGTAAGGAAAATGATGAGTTTAAAAAAAGATTAAATGAAATAACTTGAAATTTATTTCATTCAACTAACTATTTTTTGCTAGAATCCGCCTATTAATAATTTGGCTATTAAAGTTGCAACAAAAATCACGATTGAGAAATAAATAATCAATCTGCCATGTTTTCGATATGTTGGTTCTTCTTTTTTAAAGAAAAACAATATTGCTCCATATACTAATCCAACAATAGGGATTAACAATGCTACAATATATCCAATTATTGATACAATCATTTTTTTATCCATATTTTTCACCTTTAATTTATATATACTCCCATTCCCATTGCACTTATCTGGTAACTTTCACCACCAAATCCAATTTTAATGTATTGAATATCTAAATCAATAATGCCATTACCACCAGCAGCTTTTATTTTATCAGTTAAACCAATTAAACATTTGTCTTTTCCTGATTTTAATATTGTCAATGTGTGATTTTCCCTTTCTTTGGGATTTAAATCCAATAGGTCAGGTTCTTTTTCTAAAATCACTGTAGACTGAAACTGACCTAAATTAATAACATGTTTATCGGGAACATCAGTACTGGTCATAAAAATAACTCCAAGGCTATTAATTTCTTGATTATTTCTGAGTTCATCATAATATTCAATAGCTTTAGGTTTGACTTCAAATGGCTTTTTAAGAATGTATTTGTATATTATATGTTTTATTTTAAGATAAATTCTTGTAAGTGTTTTTTTAACAAATCTTAAAATGTAAAAGATAGCTCCAATTATAATAACAAGTAATATGTAATTGATTAATGTAGGGAATGCTGCCTGTAAGATTACTGCGGTTGCTCCGAATGTGATAAAATTTGCACCAAGTGTAGGATTTACTAGAATAAAACTATAAAATGTTGTACCTGCAAAAAGAATAAATGCGCTTATAGCACCGGTATCACTACTCAGCATTCTTTCTGCAAGCATTGTTTCAGCATATCCTGCAAGCAATGGTGCAAAAATCAATCCTAAATTCCAGCCTAAAATTGCTATATTCAAGTATAAGAATAATACATAGACTGCAGTTCCAACAAAAGTGCCGAAAATTATGCATATGAGTCTTTCTTGTAAATTTTCAGGTTTTTCCGGTACTTTAAATTTCATGTTATTCACATTTCACAGCAGTACCATAAGCAGTTACAAGAATTGTATTTCCCATAGTGCCGCCGAGATTATCGTAAGATATTTTAAGTCCAATTATAGCATTTGCACCTAAATTTTCAGCTTTCTCTTCCATACTTTTAAAAGCAATATCTCTTGCTTTTTTTAATTCTTCTTCATATTTGGATGTTCTTCCACCTACAACATCACGAACACCCGAGAATAAGTCTTTATAGATATTTGATCCGATGAGTGATTCACCAGTAACTAATCCTTTATATTCAACTATTTGTTTATTAACGAGTGTATTTGAAGAGGTTAAAATCATTTATATCCCTATTTCATAAAGGTCATAATTGCCCATATTATTAAGAATATTGCAATTATTATGTACAATATAATTCTAGTTCTTTTAGTCTGTGCTAATCTTGCATCCCAGACTTTTTGACAATCTGGTGAGCATACAAGTTCATTTAATGGAATTGGAGTTCCACATATCGGACAATGTTTGTGAGGTTCTACTGCCATTTTTTCATCTCCTTATATTTTAAAAAATTCTTTAGTATTTCTGCTAACTTGCTCTCCAAGCTCTTCAGCATCTATTCCCATGCAAAGTGCAATTGTTTCGAGGATATGAGGTAAATATTTTGGTTCATTTCTATTTTTTTTAGGTTTAAATTCGAAATTTTTTGGTATTAAAAAGGGTGCATCTGTTTCAATCATTAATTTTTCAGGAGGAATTGCACTTACTGCTTCTTGAAGATTTCTTCCTCTTTTCATATCGCAAATCCATCCGGTAACACCAATAAAACAACCTAAATCAATATAATTTTGTGCTTCTTGTTTTGTTCCAGTAAAACAATGCACTACTGATTTTTCAATAACATTATCATGTCTTTTTAATATGTTGTATAAATCTTCATGTGCTTCTCTTTCATGTAAGAATAATGGCATATTTATCCTTTCAGCCACTTCAATTTGAGCTTCAAACCATTTTCTTTGCAAATCTTGTGGGGAGAAGTTTCTGTTATAATCAAGACCGCATTCTCCAATAGCCACAACACAATCATTTTTAGCTATTTTTTCAAGTTCGAACATTGTGTGTCCATTGCATGTTTTAGCATCATGTGGATGGACACCTGAAGTTGAAAACAAAGTTCCGGGGTATTTTGAAGCATATTCAGCTGCCATCTGGCTTGAATGAACATTAGTTCCTGTGATAATGAATTGGTTAACACCTACTTTTTTTGCTTCCTCAATAAGTTCAACTCTGTCTTTTTTAAATGAAGAATGCATTAAATTCAGGCCAATATCAACAAGATTATCCACTAAATCACCTATTCGTTAATAATTTTTGTTCCTACAGTTTCTCCGTTGACTGCTTTAATTAAGTTTTCTGGTTTAAAACCGTTTGTAATAACAGTTTCCAAATCAGATCTTTTAATCATCTGAACAGCAGTAGTGTCGAAGAATTCATAAGTTCCAGCTTTAACATCTTTATCACTTAAAAAGTTAAGCAATTCAGTTGCGGTAATTTCAGAAACAAGCTCTGCATCATCAAATTTATTGGGATCTTTTGTATACATTCCATCAACAGAAGTTAAGTTGATGAGTTTATCTGCTTGAATGTATTCTGCTAAAATTGCAGATACTGCATCAGTACTGTGTGCAGGTTCAGTTCCTCCCATTACTATTATTTTTCCAGTAGCTGAGAATTCTAAAGCTTCTTGGAAATTGTGAGGTACTCTTTGATATGCCGCATCACCAAGGGCTGAAAGCATTAATTTAGCATTGATTCTTGTTACTTCAATTCCAATGTCATCACATTGTGCTTCACCGGCACCTAAATCACGAACTACATTAATATATTCTCTAGCAGGTTTTCCACCACCTACTACAACGAATAATTCATGTTCAGTAGATAAATCTTTTAAAATAGCACTATATTCCTGAAATTTTTTACAATCATATTCTTTAAGTAAAATTGATCCTCCAATTGCGATTACAATTTTCATATATTCACCTTATCTATATGGTATCTTTTAGATATTATTTAAATTTTAATAAATATTGACTTGATTAGAATAAGACTATCTTCTTGCAGTTATTGAAATGATAAATGATATTCATTAAATTTTTCAAATCATGTATAACTGTAATGTATTGGAATACTCGAATGAAAGTTTTGCATATTGGGCAGGTTTAAATGTCTGCTAAGATTTCAGATGTGATTGGCGGATGTACTCAGATCAGTAAATGATGTGATGGGATAGCGGATTTTAGTTTCATAAATTTTAATAATGATAATTTAAAGATTTGTTGATAATGAATTTTCAAGAACAAATTTACATTAGAAAATCTTGCCGTAAATATATGGATGATGCTATTGACATGGATTTGATTCATGATTTTATGGAATCGGTTAAGCTATTAAATAGCGAAATTAATTATAATTATGAAATTCTAACCCATGAGGAAGTTAATGTTCGTAACCGTTGGTCTGCTCCTTACTATTTAGCTATTTACTCCGAGAAAAAAGAAAATTATTTAACAAATATAGGTTTTATTTTCCAACAACTTTGCCTATATCTTCAAAGCATAAGTATTGGAACTTGTTGGGTTGGAATGGATGTTCCAAAGAATAAATCTTCTGATTTTGTAATTGCAATAGCTTTTGGTAAGTCTGATGAGATGACAAGGGATTTATCTAAATTCAGAAGAAAAGAATTATCTAAAATCTGTGATTATGAAGATGAAAAACTAATTCCTGCACAGCTTGCTCCATCAGCTATTAACTCACAGCCATGGTATTTTAAACATACAAATGAGGGTTTTGATGTTTATCAGGTAAAACAGAATATATTGAAACGTCAAGTTCTTAAAAAATGGAATCCAATTGATATGGGAATTGCTTTAGCCCATATGTATGTGTCTAATGAAAAAAGATTTGAATTTGAAATTAAAGCTAATTTTGATAGTATTGAAGGTCATACTTATATTGGAAGTATTAAAATTTAAAAAAAGAAAAAATAAGAGGAATTATTCATCCTCTGAGGTTAATCCTTTAAATAAGGTACCTGCAATAATTGCACCAATAATCGGTGCTAAAATAAATACCCAAACTTGTTCGAGTGCTTGTCCACCGAGGAATAGTGCAGGTGCTATACTACGTGCTGGGTTAACAGAAGTTCCAGTCAATGGAATTCCCATAATATGTACAAATGCAAGAGTTAAACCAATAACTATGCCTGCAACCGCACCATTTTCTGCTTTTTTAGTAACTCCAAGAACTGTAAATACAAATACAAAGGTCAGAATTATCTCAACAATTATTGCTCCAAAAACATTTAAACCTACACTGGATGCAGATCCAAATCCATTTTGACCAAGTCCTGTGGCTTCATAACCTCCAAGAACTGGTGCAGAGTTAATAATAATAGCTAAAAGACCAATTCCAATAATTGCACCAATACATTGGAATACGATGTACATAACTAAATCTTTTGTTTCTAATCTTCCATCAATCCACATACCAATTGAAACAGCAGGGTTGATGTGACATCCTGAGATGTCTCCAATAACGTAGGCCATAGCAACAATTGATAAACCAAATGCTAATGCAATACCAACTGTACCTAACATGGAACCTGCAATAGCAGCACTTCCACAACCGAATAATACAAGAACCATTGTTCCTATTAATTCTGATATATATCTTTTCATAATAATTCCTCTATTTTCTTTTAAATCTTTTAATTCTTTTCATAAGCATATATGCTAGGAATAACACAACAAATATTAATACAAATGGTAATATATGTAATAATATTGAATCGTTTACTTTATCAAAGTGATACTCACTTTCAAAGCCCATATGATTTGCATCAGTATGATTTTGAACTATTTTAGCAAAATTATATGTTAAATCATAATAGCTTATATGGGCTCCTTCATATTCAATCGAATCTGGTGCTTTTCCATTCGCATCCATATAATTTTTAACTATTCCTGCCATTTTGAAATAATCATAAACACTGTAAGTGTCTTTGGTTAAAAATGAAATTCCTAATGGGTTGTCTGGTTTTTTATAGTCTTTAGGAATGTCAATTCCATCACCATTGAGATAAGTACTGGTCTGATAAAGTAATTGTGGTGTTGAATAGGAACCATATGGTCCATTCATTTCTTTATCTCCACTTTCAACAAGCATTTTACTTGCATCAGCCATTCCTTTTGGGGATATTTTATTTTTTACTATTAAATTATCACTTAATTCTTTTGTTGAACTGTTGTCATAGTTATTAACAATATTGACTATTTTCTCAGCTATTTCATGGTTCATTTTATCATCATATTTATCTAAAAGACCATTATTATCAATATTGTCCGGATAGTCTTTAGCAAGTTGGATATATTGTATTCCTGCATTGTTAAGAAGTGTTCCGGGGTCACGCACTCCTGCAAGTGATTCATTTGAATAATTGTCATCCCATGCTCTTCTCAAAAAATTAGAATGGTTATCTAAGTCAAAATCACCAGTGTTTATAAAGATAATTTGTTTGTTTCCAGCAGTTGCTGCAGATGCAAGTTGTATGTAGTTTCCAGCATCTGATGCTGCTATGTCAATACTCACATCACTTGTTACACTTATTGATCGCCAACCTTCTCCAGGTCCTGGAGCTTCGTTATCGACGATTACTTGAATTTCACCGTTACTTATCTCTTCAACATAATTCTTAATTGAATTTAGCATATTTGTATCAGTTTTTTCATCTATTAAATTATCTGATGTAATGAATGCAGTTTTTGATGCACACACTCCTTGCACAATTGGTGCAGCTATTAACAGAATCATTAATATTATCGCTATTTGTTTTTTCATTATTCCAATCCCTATGTTAACTAATAGTTATTTATCAACTTTATCCATAAAATATTTTGTTAAGATAACTTTAAAATATTTCTTTTTAAATCTAATATTTTTTGATTATATTAATTTTAAATCATTTATAACAAAAAATTTAAATAAATTGCTATTTAATAGATTTTTTGAGGATTTAAAGAGATTATCTTTTATTTTCAGTTAAATTTTGTACGGATTTAAAAAAGGATATTTCTTTGTATTAAATTGAAGAATAATATTTGATTTTGGCATTAAATTTGATTTAAAATTTTTTGTGTAAAGTATCTAATTTATAGATTACCTTTAAATTAAGATTATTCTTTTAAAATTTGATAAATATGATTTGCCCTTTTTAAAAAAGAACTTGAAATAAGAAGTTTAATTGCTGATTAATAACTTTTGTTAATTAATGGTGATAATGTCCTCGATAGAGGTTAGAAAATGTTAAACAAAATTCAAAAGATAGTTATTGGCAAACCTTTCCTCATTTCATTAATCTTTGTTTGTCTAATCTTTACTTCTCTTGGAGTTAGCATTGAGCATTCATATGCTGCAGATTTAAACGAGAGTGATAAATTGGGGTCTGGTGTAAATGTTGAAGATAAACTAGAAAATTCTCAGAAAAATAAATCAATGTCGGATACTAATCAAAATCCCGCATTAAAAGCAAAAACTTATTCAGTAAACGGAGGTACTTTTAGGGATATTCAAAATGCTATTGATAAATCAAGTGCAGGAGATACAATAAAATTAAGCGGTAAATTTGTTTCAAAAGGTGATGATACCATTTCTATGTCAAAGAAATTAACAATCACTTCACCATCCCAAGCAATTTTAGATGGTAAAAATTCAACAACAATTTTAAAAATATTTACAGGAGCAACACAATCTAAATTATCGAATCTGAGATTTGTAAATGGATATTCTGATAGTAAAGGCGGTGCTATTGTAATTTCAGCTAAATCAATTGCATTTGACAAGTGTGTTTTTGAAAATAATTATGCAAATTTAAGTTCGGGAGCAATACATACTCCATATAGGGCAATAGCTACACAAGGTATGTTAATTAAAAATTGTAATTTCACAAATAATGGTGCAGGAATTGCCGCTGGAGCTTTAGGAATATTCGGACATGATTTTTTAATTGAGAATTGTGCTTTTAGTTCAAATTACGTTAAAGGATATGGCGAATGTTATGGCGGTGCTATTCAGATAGGATTGGATACGGAACCGTCTTATGGTAATGTTAGAAATTGCAGATTTATTAATAATAAAGCTATATCCTCTACTGGCTTAGGTCATGCAGGAGCAGGATGTGTTAGAAATGGTTCTTCCTATTATAACTGTATTTTTATTAATAATAGTGCGGATTGGGGTGCTGCTTTGACATATCATGCATCTGGCAATTTAAATAATTGTACTCTGATTAATAATACCGCCACTAAATATGGTGGTGCTGTAGCTATTATGATGAATTACCTGAATTTCATGAATTTAAATATTACAAACAGTATTTTTAAAGGAAATAAAGCTCCTTTAGGTGGTGCGGTTAAATTGGATGGGTTAAATATAAAAATTGAAGAATCCACATTTGATGATAATTATGCATCTGAGTATGGTGGTGCTGTTAATATCAATGCAACAAATGTTAAAATCATAAATTCTAAATTTAACAGAAATATTGCAAATATTGATGGTGGTGCTGTATTTATCAAAGGTAAAGACACTACAGTTAAGAATTCAAAATTCATATCAAATGAAGCAATACCTGATGTTAAAAAATTAAATGATGGATTAGGTGGAGCTATTTATGTAAACAGTACAAAAGTGCTTGCTCAGAATAATGAGTTTAAACTAAATACTGCAAGAAATGGAAGTGCAATTTACTTTGATAGAAATGGTCTTGAATTTAAACTGGTAAATAATACATTATATCAAAATCAGGCTTGGGTTTACAGGTTACCGATTTTTGCTCATGATATCTATTATGGGGAGTCAGAAAACATCAAATCAGTAATTTATGGAGGGAATAACATTGCAGATTTTGATAATTTAAAAGTATCAAATGCAATTTATAATGCAGCCAGCAATAATAAAATTGAAATTGATGGGGAACACCCAGTTTTAGGAGCAACTACCAGCGGTAAGTTATATCAGGATGACCGTGAATATAATGTGAGGGTATTGATGATGGTAAGACATGAAGATGGAACTATTGTATACAATAACTCTTTAAACACTAACTATCTAGGTGCAGTATCTGGTAAGCTGGATAATTTAAAGCCTGGAAAGTATTATGTTACCGCAAAACATTTTGAAGATAATTACTACAAAGCAATTGCCAATACAACCGTATTCAATGTTCTTCCAAAAACTGATAATAAAATCTTAAAATCAAGTAATGGAAACTCAATTGCTTATAAAGACACAGTCATCTGGACATTGAATATTACAAACAATGGTCCAAATGATTCAACCGGTGTTGTAGTATATGATGTACTTCCTGAAGGATTAATTTGGGTAAATGATGACAGTAATGGAGCATATAATCCAAAAACTGGTGTTTTAACAATAGGATCTTTAAAAGTTGGTGAAACTATAGTTTTAAATATAATGACTAAAGTTAATGCTACTGGAAAAATTGTAAACAAAGCTAATGTAACTGGAAATGAATATGATATTAATTTAGACAATAATCATGATGAAAAAGAAATCAACGTACCTCCTACTGTTGATTTGGCAATAATTAAGAAGGTCAATATCACCACTCCAAACTATGGTGATTCGGTTATCTGGACATTAACAGTTTCTAATTCCGGTCCTGATGTTGCCCATGATGTAAAAGTAACAGATATTTTTTCAGATTCATTAATTTGGATTGAAGATGACTCTCTTGGAAAATATAATCCGAAAACTGGAATTTGGAATATTGGAACTTTAAACAAAGGCAAAACAATTGAACTTAATATTGTCTCACAAGTTAATCAAACTGGAAATATTACAAATAATGTTTCTGTGACATCTCGTGAACATGATATTGATTTATCAAATAATGTAGCTAATAAAACTATATTTGTTATTAAATCAGGAGATTTGTCTATTTTAAAAACAGTTAATGTAAGTGATGCTAATTATGGTGAAATAGTTAAATGGACTCTCACTGCATATAATAATGGTCCCAACAAAGTTAATGGGGTTACAGTTCAGGATATTCTTCCTAAAGGATTAATGCTTCTTAACTACACGGCAAGTAAAGGATTTTACGATGATGGCGTATGGGTTGTGTGTTGTCTTGAAAAAGGAAAAACTGAAACTTTGGAGTTAATATGTAAAGTCAACAGAACAGGAAATATTACAAATATTGCTAAAATCTCAGGAATAGAATATGATCCTAATCTGGACAATAATCTAGACAATGAATCTATTATTGTTCCACCTGCATCGGACATTTCAGTCATAAAACAAGTTGATAGTAAAAATCCTTACTTTGGAGATATTATAACTTGGATTATTGAAGTTACAAACAAAGGTCCGGATAGGGCAACTAATATTAGAGTAACTGATGAATTGCCAGAAGGTTTAATATTTAAAGACTATGTTTCAACTTGTGGTGTTTACCAAAACGGTGTTTGGTTCTTAGATTATCTAAATGCAGGTGATAGTGAATATCTAAATATTAGTTGTCATGTCGGGCAATTGGGCATTATTGTAAATGATGTGTCTGCAATAGCAAATGAATTTGACATTAACCTGTCAGATAATCATTATAATGAGTCAATTAATGTATTGCCAGTCTCAGATCTTTCAATTGAAAAATTTGTCAATGTTTCAAATGCTAATTATAAAGATTTGATAAAATGGACACTGATAGTTTCAAATAATGGTTTTAATGATGCAACTGATGTTGTTGTTGAAGATATTTTACCTGATTCTTTAGAATTTATTAGTGCAAATGGTGATTATGAAGAGGGTATTTGGTATGTTGGTGATTTAGGTGTTGGTAATTCAAAAACATTAGATATAGTTACAAGAATCATTAAAACAGGAGATATTACTAATGTAGCCGCTGTATATTGTAGTGAAGACGATCCCGATTTGTCAAACAATGAAGCTGAGGATACTGTTCATGTTGGGCCTGCAGCTGATTTGTCAATTACAAAAACAGTTTCTAAACATGCATATGAAATTGGACAAATACTTACTTACAATATTAATGTAAATAACAATGGTCCTGATGATGCGGTAAATGTTAAAGTTAGTGAAGAATTCCCTAAATCTTTACATCTGAAATCATTTAAGATGTCAGCTGGTGAATTTAATGCTTACAGTAATGTTTGGTCAATAGATAAACTTGCAGCTGGTGGTGAGGAAAAATTACGCATGGAATTTGAAGCGTTGTCTGAAGGAATCTTTAAAAATACTGCTTCTGTTGTAAGTGATACTTTTGATAATGATTTGAATAATAATCATGATTCGGCTTTAGTTAAAATTATTGCTAATACTTCAGATAAAATTATAAATGATTTAACTGATAATTTTACTAAAAGTAATGTTGTTAAAGCTGAAAATATCAAACAGCCAGTTTATTGTCTTGAAAAACATTCTACTGCAAATTTCATAGAATTACTATCTATTTCTGTAATTGTTTCTATGATTTTTGGAGGAGGTGATATTTTTAGAAAAAGGTAAATTTAAAGTAGCTTTTAAGCTACTTTTTATTATTTTTTTGATTGTATTTTCAAAGTTATGCAACTATCAAAATTATTAATTTTATAACTAATTATTTTATATGCTGATTATATAAATGGCTATATACTGCTTCATTTATTTAATTTAAACAAAACTTTTAAATAAAACTTATGATAAATACTATATTACATATTGGTAAACGGATATTTTTTTTAAAAAATAATTTGATGAATCAATATTATAAATAAAACACAAGAGGTGTAATTATGTCTGAAGAAGAAATGATGGAAGAAACTTCAGAAGAATTCATTGATGAAGATGGGGAAAAATTGCCTTTCGCTAAAGCAGAAGTTGTTCGTTTAATGAAAGAAAATCTTGATGATGACAAAATGATTAGAGAAAGAGTAAAAGTAGAAATGAACAAATTTTTAGGTGATGTTTTAAAAAATGTATGTAAACAATTAAATGATTATCCATACACCACTGTTGAATACGAAATGCTTAAAGAATCTACTTACCCTTACACTAACATTGAAAGGATAAACCAGGAAAAAGAAAGAATTTTATTACATTTGGAAGCTATTAAAGCAGATTGTAATGCATTGGCTATGGATGTGCAAAAAACATTAAAATTAAAAGATGTTGTAGAGGAAGATACATTCAGCTTCACAGCACCTAGTGAAGAAGACGAAGAAGAATAATTCTTCTTTATTCTTCTATATGACTAAAACCTGTTTTTAATGTATTTAATTCATTTTCAGGAATTTCGGAAATTTCAACATTATCACTTACAACATTACTTTGACCAAATGGATCTAAAATAATTAAAGTTGCAGTTCCGTTTCCTTTTTTAAGATTTTGTATTTCTTTAAGAGTATTTGTTCCGTTTTCTTGTGAAGCATCATCATCAAATAAGTTTAAAGCTTTTTTAACTGCATCTTCAAAACGAGTGAGGATACCTTCAACATTTGTTACATACCCTTCAGATTTTGGACCAGGTTCTACTTTAACACCAAGTTCGGGGATTAAAACAGTTGCTGACTGTGATCTAACAACTCTGACGGATAAATTGTTTTTATTTATTTCAATAACATATCTGGCAGGATCATTTTGCTCTAAGGCTATAATGTCGCTATGTTTAAATCCGCAATCAGGACATTGTATTGTTGTTTCTAAAACTTTTCCAAAATGAGGTATTTCGATTTCTTTCATTATTGATTTGGCAACACCTTCAACAGAGCAAGCAGGACATTTTATAATCATTTCATTAATTTCCATTTCATTCATCTAAAACATATCCTTTATTTTGTAATTCTTTTATGATTTTATCTAAGTTATCTTGATTTGAAGCGCAAATTCTGGCCTCTCTGAATTCAGATAATTCGTATAATTGTGATAAGTATTCTTTTTTATCTTTATTTTCATTAATACTATTTATAAATCTATTTGCGGATTTTGTATCGTAAACATCAATATTTCTAATTAATGGTTCTTTAAATCCTTTAATGTTATATGTAATTTTTTCAAGAGTACCGTTGTTTTTATTGCTTATGATATCAACAACATCTTCTAATTCATCAATTGTGTTAATTAATTTGATTGTTGTGCATGATTTATTTATTATGGATAAGATTCCCTCTAAACTTGATTCAATGGATTCTGTATCTATGATGGTAACATTATTATTTTGAGCTTGAGTCAATAAGTGGTCATGTATGATTCTATTCTCTTTAAAGAAATCTAGCTGTTTTCCACCTCTGTGGATCTGAATAGCTCTTTTAACAAATCTTTCTTTATGAGACTCTTCATCAGAAATTAAAATGAAAAAATAAATATTTGCTTCATCTCTAAACTGTTCTATATTTATTAATCCTGGAACGAGATGAACTCCTTCAATAATGATATCATCATAATCGGTAATTGCTCTTTGAATAATCTTTTCCAGAGCAGGAATTACATATGATGCGTGATCATCAAATCCGGCAGATACAAGTTCATCATAACTGTCGTATCTGCTTTTATTTCTAATATGTTTGTATGCATCATAAGATGAGCTGTGAAGAGCAGGAGCATATTCTTTACCAATAATACCGCGAACAACGGCTCTTATAAAATCACTTTCAATTAAATGTTTTATATTTAATGCTTTTGCAAGTTCAGCAGAAATAGTTGATTTTCCAATTCCTGATGCACTTCCAATCAGTATAACATAAGGTTTTCTCATGTTAATTGTCTCCCAAGATTTATTTATTTTTTTATTTATTTTAATGTATTAATTAATTTTATTATTTTCCGATTTTTTTGATAGTGTTAGTTGTAGTAATAAATTTAAATTATAATTTATAAAACATATAATTAATTTTGTATTAAGCAATATTGATAAATTTTAAATGAAATTGTATAAAATTAATGATGAATTAGTTGGTATATATGCTATTTAATAGAGGTGTGTTGATGTGAAGAAGTTTTATAAAGCAGTTTTATTGTTGACTTTTTGTTTTTTTATTTGTTTGGACTGTGTTTGTGCAGTTTCAGATAATGTAGTTGAAAATGATACTTTAAGTGTTGATTGTCAAGTAGGAGAATTGTGCTCGGATACTATTGAAGTTTCATCAGATAACTATTATATTGATAATAATGTTGTTAATTCATCAGATATTAACTTTACAGATGTTTATTCCGGTAATGTTGTGAAAAAAGTTAAATCTACAGTTAAAACATCGATTACTGCAAAAGATATAACTAAATATTTTCAAGATGGTACAAGTGTTAAAGCTTATTTGAAAAATTCAAATGGTAAAGTTTTATCTGGAAAAAAGATCACTGTTACTTATTCTGGTAAAACTTACTCTCGTACAACTGATTCCAAAGGTTGTGTTAGTTGGGATGTTAAAAAAGGGCCTGGAACCTATTCGGTGAAATTTTCTTTCAAAGCAAGTGGTTATAAAAGCAGCAGTAAAACAGCAAAAGTTACAGTAAAAGCAATGCCAACAACATTAACAGCCAATAATCTTGTTTTTACATATGGTGATACAAACAATAAATTAAAAGCAACACTAAAAAATAAAAAAGGCAAATCAATTGTTAATAAAACAGTTGTTTTTAATTTCAGTGGTAAAAAATATATTAAGAAAACGAATTCTAAAGGAGTTGCGTGTCTAACAATTACTGCAAAACCAAAAACATACCCTACAGCCATCTCATTTACAAATGCTAATTATGTTACAAGCAAAAAAAACAATAACAGTAACAGTTAAAAGTATCCCTACAAGTTTAACAGTAAATGATTTAACATGTAATTATGGGGAAGATAATTCTTATTTATATGCTACTTTAAAAGACACTAAAAATAATAAATTTCTAAATGGGCAAACAATCACTTTTAAAATTAATGATAAAATTATAAATGTTGTTAGTGATAATAAGGGTAGAGCCAAAATCAAAATTGATGAAAAACCGGGATTATACAATGTGATTGTTTCATTTACTAAAAGTCCATATGCAAGTATTAGTAAAAAGATTAATGTTAATGTAATATCATTCAATCCAACTGTGAATTATGATGGGGGATTTTACAATAAGTCATATTTAAATTTATCATTAAATATCAATAATGCTAAATTGATTAAGTATTGTTTGAATAATGATAGTTGGAGTCAATCTGATAAATCAGTATCATTTATTTTAACAAATGGGATCTATGATTTATATTATAGTAATGGTAGTGGGAGTATTTTCCATGAACATTATTTGATTGACAATAATTGTCCTGTTGTTTGGAGTAATTTTGGTTCAGACTTATATGATTCTTCTATTATTGTTAATTTGTCCAGTTGGGATAATCTTGATGCCAATCCTAAAATTTATTATTCGTTAGATGAATCCAATTTTAAATTGTATGAAAATTTATTGAATATTTCAAGGACAACATTATTAAAATTTTATTCAATTGATTTTAATGGTCATAAAAGCGAAACAAAAACTTGTAATTATATTTTTGAAAAAATAGGTAATTTGAATTCAGGAAGAGGATTTACAACAATCCAATCAGCAATTGATGATTCAAATACCCATAATGGTGATATAATTAAAATTAGTGAAGGTTTATACAATGAACCATTAACTGTTAATAAATTCGTTACTATGATTGGGATTAATGCTACTTTAACAAGTAGGGATCCTTCCCGTCCAGTTATTGGAATTACTGGTGGTGGAAGTAATAGTGTTATTTATGGATTTAAAATTAAAGATTCGGAGCATGGTGTTGTTATTTATCATGCAGATAATGTTTCTGTAATTAATAATCAATTTATCAATGTGGTTAAATCTATAGAAATAGATGATGATAAAAATACTTTGGTTGCTTATAATTCTATTGATTCAGATAAATTTTTAAATTTCATGTCTGGTGTTGCTATTAGAAAATCAGATAATCTAATGGTTTTTAATAATAATATTTCATTAAATTCTGATACGGGTGCTGGTGGAATCGTTGTTACAAATATTACTTCAAATAATATTTCTATTGTTAATAATAGAATAACCAATAAAAACAATTTAAATGGTATTGGATTGTATGTTATCTGTTCAAATGTAAGTATTGATTCTAACAATGTTTCTAATTTTAATGCTGGATTGTATGTTGTTTCATCTAATTCTCATGTAACTCACAATGAATTTAAAAATAATAATCATGGAGTATTTTTAAGAGTCTCAGTTAATAATACTTATGCTTTTAATAATATTCATGATAATATATTATGTGGTTTTGTTTTAGATACCTCTCTTTTATCGTATAATGATTCATGTTACTTGAATAGATTATGTGATAATTCTCAATATGATTTTTACTCAGAAGCAAACAGTGATTATGTAATTAATGATAATTGGTGGGGTGAAAACACTCCTAAAATTTCTATTAATCGTTCTATTCTTGCTAACATTTATAATGCTACTGGAAATGTAATTATGAACTCTTGGATGGTTGCACATTTATTTTCATCTTCTTATAAAATAAATGAAAATAACAATATTGAAAGAGCTAAATTTTATGTTGATTTAACTTATAATAATATAGGAAATGATTTGTCATATAAAGGTTATATTCCAAATAATTTAAAATCTTTTATTGGAGTATTTAATGGGGATGGAGCTAAAAAATCCAATATTTCATATTTGCATGAGGGTAAATCTTTTGTTGATTTTGAATTAAATGATTTATTTAAAAACCATGAAAATATCACTGTCATGTCTATTTTTGACAATGTAAAAATACTAAACTCTTTTAATAAAAAGGTTACAATTGATATAATGCTATTTTCTTCTGCATGGGATTTTGAAAATAATTATTTTGTAAATAAGACTTATCAGATTCCATTCAGCAATAATGCTTCTTGGATTACATTTTGCTGGTCTGAAACAGGATTATTTACTGGTAAAATTTATGTAATAGTTAATGGTGAAATCTTAGATGAAATTAATATCCACAATCTTTTTTATCAAAAATTTAAAAATAATTATTCCACAAATGTTTTTGAAGCTATTAAGTTGCTGGATACTGTTTTTGCCAGTACGAAAGAAGGTGTTTGGGCACCTAATGGTTATTATTTCAGTTTTGCAAAAGCAGCTAATATTGATTTTAGAGATTATAATTCTGTTTATAATAGATTTTTAAATTATATTAAATTATATTATGATTTAACAGACTCTGATTTAAATTTTGTTAAAAATTATAAAGGTTTTTTCATTGATTTTATTGATATGACTATTGATTTTCATGGTGATATGACTCCAGATATTAACTTTGATTATAATGGAGTTCATAAACTTTTAAAGCCTCCATCTAGTTATGCTCATCGTATAAGTAATATTTATTACACTGATATTGAAGATGAAAATAATATTAGTATTGGTTATGAAGGTATGCGCAGTTTTGCAATTGTTAAAGATAATTTAACTAATGATGATTTGCAATTTTGGTTAAATCAAAAAGAATTATATGCTCCAGGTTTGATGAAAGCCGCTTATGGTACTTTTTTAACTTCTTTGTTAGTGATTTATGAAAATGACCGTGTGGCTGATGAATCTGCAATTAAATTTAATGTGACTTGGTCTCGTATTAGTCCTGTTTGTGTTTCTTTGTGTAATGATTATAATTGTTTATATGTTACTGGGGAGTCTGATCATGGAATGGGTCGGGAAGCGATAGGAAATATTAGTGATGTTTGGAAGTTTAATTTTGCAACAAGTTTCAGTTTCAGTCTGGTGGAGCAGTTGGTCGGTAATAATATTTGGAATGATACGACAATAGGTAGTGTTACTCTTGGTTTAATTGAAAGTTATTTTAATAATGAAACAATGGAAATTTTTACAAGTAACGGATATATATTTATTAAATGTGAGAATGACGGTAATACTTTGTTGTTTTTAGATTTGAAGACTGGAATTGTTCGGGACTATTTCAGTTATTATGGTTTACTTGGGACAATGCCATGTTATCATGATAACATAACAGAAAATGCATGGAAATATGGAAATAATCTATTAAATAATATGGGCAGAGAATTCAATGATTTAAAAAATATTTTTGGTATTGGAGTAATATCTGCAACGTTAATTGGGGAGGTCGAATTCATTGGTTTAGAAATGAGTGGAATTGGATCAGCTTTAATTGAAGGATCTGAAATTGGATTATTGTTTGGGGAAATTTCAATTGCTCCAATCATGTTAATATCATTGCCAATTATCATGTTTTTATTCCCTGAACAGGTTAATGAAGTATGGATGAACTTTGCAAGCTTATTTAATCCATATTATAAGGATTATCCTGATATTCCAATTTATGAAAATACTTATCCTGCAAATATAATAAATCCTCCTAAATTAGTATTAGATGGTAAATCATCAGATGATTATATTATTTCACAACTTAAAAATAATAGAAATTTTAATAATAAGTATAAAAGATATAATTCTAATGTTAATAAGGATAATATAAATTTTAAAATAAAAATAGGACCTATTCCTAGTGGAAAAGGTCCAAAGGATATGGATAATCTTGGTTCAGCTGAAGAAGTTGGTAAATATTTAAAAGAATTATATAAAAATTATAAAGATGCGAAAAGTAAAGGTGAAGTATTAAAGTTTGTAAAATCTAATATTAAAGAATTATTTGCTTTGTCTTTGTATTTTGAATCAATTGAAACTGTAAATTTATTAATAAATTTGTTTTTATATGAAATAGAAAAAGATAAGGGATAGGTGGATTTTTCATGTTTAAGGATAGGATAGTTAATTATTATATTGATAAATCGATGGAATATGGTCATAATCATTTAAATAAAAAAGCAATTAGATGTGTTGATAAAATATTGTTCTTTGATAAGAATAATGCTAGGGCTTTGTCATTTAAAGGGCTTTATTATGCTTTTCTTTTTGAAAAGGAGAAATCGTTTGAATGTTTCAGTGAAATTCTTAAAAATAATCATGATGATGTACATTGTTATTATAGAAAAGGATTGGCATGTATGGAGTTAATAGAATATGAACAAGCAGTGGATTGTTTTAAAAAAGTATTGGATGTTGATCCCCATCATCCAATAGTTTTAAGGTACATTAGTTCATGTTATTTGTATTTGGGAGAATATGATTTAGTTTTTAATTCCATTAATGATGTATTAAAAGATGATGGGGAAAATCCTGAACTATTACTTAGTTTAAGTCTTTATTATGATGCTTTGGAAATGTATGATGAATCATTAAATATTTTAAATAAAATAATAGAAAAAAATCCTAATGATAATGATGCATTATTACAAATGGCTACTGTTTATGAAAATCAAGAAATGTATGATGATGCATTAAAATATATTGAATTGGCTTTAAATATTAATGTCGATAGTATTGTTTTAAAATCAATAAAATATAATTTATTAGCTCATGTTGGTGATTTTGAACATTCTTTACAGGGTTTTGATGAGATTTCTAAAACATGTTTTGATGGTTGGGGTGTAATGGAATTGTATTATATTTATTATGGAGGTGCATTGGAGGTAATGGGGAAATATGAGGATGCATTAAATTTATATGATGAATATTTGGAAAAATACCCAAATTTCCCAAAAGAAATGATTGAAAATATGAAGGAAGATGCCTTAAAGTTGATTAAGTAAGTTTGATGTGAGTTAGTTCCATATTGATCCGGTTTGTGTTTCTTTATGTAATGATTATTGCAGATTTACTTGGAACATATGGTTTAAATGAAATGGCTGAATACTATAGAACAAATAAGACTTTAAAAATGATTTTTTGATAGTATGTTTTATTTAATTTTTGGGGAAAATAGTAAAATTCCATTATTTTTAAATAAATATAATATGAAAAATCCATGATGAAACTATTTAATATTTCTAATTATTTGAATTATCTATTATTGTATTTTTTTTAATGGAGAAGATTATAGTCATTTAAAGTATAGAATATACATCAATGATGAATAGTAATGTTTAATGGAGTAATTTTAAGAATTGGGAATTTTAATGTAGGGAATTGATGTTGCTTTAAAAGTTACCTGATGGTAAATTTCTAGGGATACTCAAAAAGTAATCCATAAAATGATTAAATGTATTTCAATTGGAAAATAAATAGGATATATGTTGAATATTAGAATTTTAGATGGTGAGCTTCCAAAAATAAGTTATTGTCAGGAGGTTTTATTTTGAGTAGTAAAATAAGAATTTTTAATAATATATTTAATTTTTATAATAAATGGAAATTTCGTGATGCTAGGAGATTTTTAAAAAATGGAGATTATGATAATGCATCAGATATTTTTTATAAATTATTAAAGAAAAATTACAAGGTCATTCTTGTTTTATCTATTTGATAGAGATTCATGATAAATTAGGAACATTGGATGAATTATTGGTTATAATTGATGATTTACTACTTGATGAAAGATATGATTATAATGAATTATTAGTTCAAAAAGGAAATATATTATCTATTCAAGGAAAGGATAAAATTGCAATGAAATGTTTTGATAAGGTGTTGCAAGATGATTCAACTAATTTATGGGCTTATTATTTTAAATGCTATGTTTTAAATAAATCTGATGATTTAAGTAATTTTGATAAGTTATTTTCAATGGTTAAATCACAATCTCCAGATGAATATTATATATGGTTATTAATAGGAGTACTTTTTTCCCGTAACGACAGATTTGATGATGCATTATACTGTATTGATGAAAGTATAAATAGATATGATGGACAAGAAGATAGTTGGTTGTACAAAGGATTGATTTTTTATGAAATGGGCAAATACGATGAAGCGTTGTCTGCTATTGATATTGCTTTAAAAATTAATCCAAAAGATTCTTATCTTTATCTTACAAAAAGTGTTATTCTTAATGCAATGGAAAAATATGATGGAGCAATTTTTTATTCTAATAAATGTTTAGAATTAGATAAAAATAATGTATTGTGTTTGTATAATTTATCCCTGTCTCTTTATAATCAAAATAAATTTGATGAATCATTAAAATATTGTGAATCTGCTTTAAAAATAGATCCTAACTATTGTTTATCATTGAATCTTTATGCTGAAATTTTACGCCATAAAAAAAAGGTTTGATGATGCATTAGTTGTCATTAATAAAGGATTAAATTCATGTTCAGAGGGTATTGATTTTTTAAAGTTGAAATTGCTAATTTTAAGTGATTTAAGAAAATGGGATGATGTTTTATGTTTGTCCAATGAAATTTTAAAAATTGAAAATGATTGTGAATTGACATGGAATTTAAAATTTGACGCACTTGAAAATCTAAATAAAGTAGATGAATTAATTTTAGCATACGATGAAGTTTTTAAAATTTTTGAAAATGATTCAGATTTAAAAAAAGATAAAACTGAAAGATTAAATAGGTTATAAAGTTTCTTATAATGTGACAACCATATAATGTTAAGGATTAGTGTAATTTATTTAAGAAGAAAGAATATTGTGACAGAAATAACTACAAGAATAAAATTAAATGCAAATGGTTATCAAGTAGGAAATACCATTCATTAAATACTATTCTCACTAAATACTCGTAGTTCCAATGAGCAGATGATATGGGTTCAGCTGAAGAAGTGGGTAAATATTTAAAAAAGTTATATAAAAATTATAAAGATGCGAAAAGTAAAGGTGAAGTATTAAAGTTTGTAAAATCTAATATTAAAGAATTATTTGCTTTGTCTTTGTATTTTGAATCAATTGAAACTGTAAACTTATTAATAAATTTATTTTTATATGAACTAGAAAAAGATAAGGGATAGGTGGATTTTCATGTTTAAGGATAGGATAGTTAATTATTATATTGATAAATCGATGGAATATGGTCATAATCATTTAAATAAAAAAGCAATTGATTGTGTTGATAAAATATTGTTTTTGGATAAGAATAATGCTAGGGCTTTGTCATTTAAAGGGCTTTATTATGCTTTTCTTTTTGAAAAGGAGAAATCGTTTGAATGTTTCAGTGAAATCCTTAAAAATAATCCTGATGATGTACATTGTTATTATAGAAAAGGCTTGGCATGCATGGAGTTAGAAAAGTATGAACAAGCAATCAATTGTTTTAAAAAAGTATTGGATGTTGATCCTCATCATCCAATAGTTTTAAGGTACATTAGTTCATGTTATTTGTATTTGGAAGAATATGATTTAGCTTTTAATTCCATTAATGATGTATTAAAAGAGGATATGGAAAATCCTGAACTATTACTTAGTTTAAGTCTTTATTATGATGTTTTGGAAATGTATGATGAATCATTAAATATTTTAAATAAAATAATTGAAAAAAATCCTAATGAAGATAATGCATTATTACAAATGGCTATTGTTTATAGAAATCAAGAAATGTATGATGATGCATTAAAATATATTGAATTGGCTTTAAATATTAATGCCGATTGTATTGTTTCAAAATCAATAAAATATAATTTATTAGCTTATGTTGGTGATTTTGAACATTCTTTACAGGGTTTTGATGAGATTTCTAAAACATATTTTGATGGTTGGGGTGTAATTGAATCGTATTATAGTTATTATGGCGAGTCATTGGAGGTAATGGGGAAATATGAGGATGCATTAAAGGTATATGATGAATATTTGGAAAAATACCCAAATTTCCCAAAAAAAATGATTGAAAATATGAAAACTGATGTCAAAAAATTAATTAAACAATGTTAATGTTGTTTTAATTATCAAAAATAGATATGTTGCAGATATTTTTATTATTAACTATTTTAAAGGCATTGATTTGAATCATATATTTTTTATAATTAATGAAGATTATAGAATATTTTCAATGAAATATTTAATAAATAGGATTAATTTAATGGATAGGGGATTTTTCATGTTTAAGGATAGAATAGTTAATTATTATATTGATAAATCAATTACATATGGCTCTAATTATTTAAATAAAAAAGCAATTAGATGTGTTGATAAAATATTGTTTTTGGATAAGAATAATGCTGAGGCTTTGTCATTTAAAGGGCTTTATTATGCTTATATTTTTGAAAAGGAGAAATCGTTTGATGTTTCAGTGAAATTCTTAAAAATAATCCTGATGATGTACATTGTTATTATAGAAAAGGATTGGCATGCATGGAGTTAGAAAATTATGAACAAGCAATGGATTGTTTTAAAAAAGTATTGGATGTTGATCCTCATAATATTATAATATTAAACGAGATTAGTTCATGCTATTTATATTTAGAAGAATATGATTTGGCTTTCAATTGTCTTAATGATATATTAAAAAAAGATGAGGAAAATCTTGAAGTTTTGCTTAATTTAAGTCTATTATAATGATTTGAAAATGTATACTGAATCATTAAATATTTTATAGTTAAAAACCTAACTTTTAAGAATGTATTTCGATACCCATTTATTAAAGAATGATTCATTATTTATTATCTTATAATATTCTTTTTTAAATAATTTTATTAATTCTTCTTTTGTTTCGACAAAAGTAGTGTATGTGATTCTTTTTATTGATT
>NZ_RKRG01000002.1:586321-595922 GCF_003814835.1 Methanobrevibacter gottschalkii DSM 11977 | reverse complement strand
GATTCTGATTTGGATGATTTAAATGATGATTCTGATTTGGATGAGTTTGATGATGATTCTGATTTGGATGAGTTTGATGATGATTCTGATTTGGAAGATGTGGATGATTCTGATTTTGAGGATTATGATATGGAAAATTATGATTTTAAACATAATCTACTTAATTTAAATATAACATATAAAGCCTGTAGTTCCAGATTAGGCGCTACTTCTAATCTAAATAATCATTCAGTCAATGAAACAAAAAAAGATTCAAATCCCAATACTGAATCAATTGAACACGCTAAAAAGGCAAAATCTGTTTTGAAAAGTATAAATTTACCTAGTGAAAATCAAAGCAATTATGATAAGAACATTAGTGGGAATAATAATGAAAAATCAAATAATGAGGAAAACAAACAAGGAAACAATTATTTAACTATCATATCAATTATTTTGGTTTTGATATTAGTAATTATTGCATGTAAAAAGTTATATTAATCTTAAATACTCTTTTGATTACTGCAAAATAAAAAAAGAAAAATGTACTCAACTAGAATGTTTGAGTACTACTATCTGGACTTAATGAAACACTTTGTGTATCTAAAAGGTTTTTATTAGTGTCAAATAAGTTGATTTCAGCAAAATCAGGATAATATTTGAATGAATCAGCACTTTTTACATTAATGTATCCTGATGAGTCAACTGTTTTTGGAACCATATTCCCATTATTTAAACTAGATCCGTCTCTTGAATATTTAATTTGTATTATTACTTTTTCACCGGAATGTTGTGAACCAACATAGATGCTGGCATATGTTTTTGCAGACAAGCTGCTGCCAGTTGAAAAACTACCTCCAAGTATATCCATAGCAGCACTTTGTGCTGAACTTGATTGCTGAGGCTGGCTTGATTGTGTTGACTGAACGGGATTGGGACTGGATGATGCATTATTTTGAACTTGTGTTTGCCCATCATCATTATGATTTCCAAATCCGATATAAGCAAATGCTCCAGCAAGGGCAATTGCAATTATAATTAATGCAATGATTATGTACTTGGTAATATCATCTTTACTTGATTTTTCATCATTAATGGAATTAATTATTTTTTTATGACTAACCTCTTTCTTTAACGGTGTTCCACATTTCTTGCAGAATTTTGCAGAATCATTATTTTCACTATTACAATTCGGACAGTACATTTTTAAATATCACCTATAAAAAGATAATTATTTAATAATATGTTAATCACAATATTAAAAATTATTTATTGTATGACCTGAATTTTTCAATGAAATTCTCAAGTTCTTCTTCAATCTGTGACAGTGTAACAATTGGTTTGTAAGTTAAAAGAGAATTTAATGCAATTAAAAAAGGAATAGCTTCACCTACGGTGATGTTGTTAAAATCCAAATCCTGATAGGTGATCTTAAAGTTTCCATTAGTATGCTGATTTATTTTAAGACCTGGGGGGATGAAATTAATCTCTTCCCTTTCAATCAATTCTTCTAAATTTTTTGTACCAGCCAATATGTCTTCAAATTTAATTTTTTCTTTATTTAATAGGGGTGTTATAAAATCAAATCTAATTTCATAATCATATTTGGAATAATGATTTCTAAAATAGTTGTCAACCATTAAATAATTGATAAATAGCTCATGGTTTAATATTGAATATTTTTTATTATTTAAAATAAATTCCATATTAAATATTAAGTAAAAAATAGTATAAAAAACTAGTTTATTATAAAACTAGTTTTCTTGCGGAGCATATTTTCTAATAGCAATCTGTTTGAATCTTCTGATGAATAATTTTGCCCAGACATATCCGATTGTTCCTCCAACAAAACAACCAAATACAACACCTGCATAAATTCCAGTTAATCCCCATCCAAAAGTGAAACAGAATAGATATGCAAAGACTGTTTCTAAGATTAAAGATCTAAGAAGTGTGATCAATAGGGAATATGTTCCCTTTCCAACTCCCTGAAACATCATGGAAGACATTATTCCATGAGGAATTGCAAGGACAAAGAGGCTTAATACAGATATTGCAGTTGCGATTTGAGGTGACAGGCTTGCACTGGCTGCAGTATATGAAAATATTGTTGCAATTGGGCTTGAAAATACAAACATGATTGCTCCAAGTATGATTGAGATTAAAAAACCAACTTTTATTGAGTAGGAATGTGCGGTTTTTAAATTCTTGTAGTTATGTGCACCATATGCAACACCTGCAACTGTAAGAACCGCTGTTCCAAGACCGATTAGGGGAATCATCGCTAATTGCACAATTCTCATTGATGCGGTATATACTGCTACTGCGGTGGTTCCTGCTGCAAGAACTAGCATGCTGTTAATAATGATTGCAAGGGCGGAAAATACTATATTTTCTAATGTTGAAGGTATGGCAACCTGCAGGGTATCCACCATTAAACTTGTTTGATAATCAAAGTTCTTAAGGGACAAATCAAGGTATAAGTCTTTTTTACCCCATATCCAATAACTCATAATAACACAGGACATTGTTGCAGATATTACTGTTGCCCAGGCGGCACCTGCAATTCCAAGGTTTAATATGTAAATGAATATCGGATCCAAAATAATATTTAAAACGGCAGTGATTGCAATCGCAATTGTTGAACGTTTCATGTCTCCTTCTGATCTAAATATGGCAGATGCAACTCCTGAGTATACAAATATGAACAGGAATCCGAATATGATATAACTGTAGTCCATTGCATATTGGATTGTATCTCCGGCTCCCATAAACTGCAATATAGGCACCATAAATCCTTCAATTAAAATGGTAAATATTACTGATACAATTACAGACAATAAGATGGCATGTAATCCGGAGTTGTTTGCTTGTTTGTAATTTTTAGCACCAATGTTTCTTGCAATTAAAGAATTTGCCCCGGCACCTATACCGTTTCCAAGTCCAACTAAAACCATAAACAGCGGTGTAATAAATCCGATTGCAGCAAGAGCATCTGCACCGAGTCCCGCTACCCAGATACTATCTGCAATATTATACATCATGATGAGTAACATTGAAATCATCATAGGGATGGCTAATTTAACAATAGCTTTTTTAGGATCACCAGTTATTATTTTGATATTATCATTTTTGCTCAATTTTTTACCTCCCTTTCAGTTATTTCCATAATCTTTATTGTAATTTCCTTTAAAACATTCTGCAATTCTTCTTTATTTATTGTTTCATCATCAAATACTTCCTGTTCCAGATCATTGAGGATTTTAATACTTTTGTTCAATAGCTCCTCTCCTTTTTGTGTTAGGGAAACTTTATTTTGCCGCCTATTGTTTTCATCGATTTCCCTTATGACTAATCCCATATCCTCCAACTTTTTAATGGATCTTGCAACAGCACCTTTGTTGATGCTGCATCTAGCAGCTATTTTTTCCTGATTAATGTTGTTCTGATGGGATATTTCAAAGAGAATGTGCAGTTGTGTTGAATTAATGCCCGATTCATTTAACATATTGTTCAAGTAAAATGACTGGCATTTTGCAATGATCGTTATCAGTTTACTGATCGGAAGTTCTGAAGCATCAATGAGTCTAAATTCTTCATTAATCATTTTCCGCCTCATTTATTCTAAAAAGGATGTTAAATCATAATCTTCGTTTTTAACTTCTTTAGCTCTCAACTGTAAAGTTTTAAGTGGTTTCATTGAGGTGTTTTCCATTTGTTCCAAGCTGGATTCAAAGCCTTTGCTTCCGGCTGTTATGAAGAATTTAACATTATTAAATTTGCCTTCATTTTCTTTTAAATATGAAATCACAGGATTTGCAGCTTTAGCGGCCCATACTGGCCCTCCAACATATACTACATCATAATCCTGCGGATTGTATTTTAATGATTCCAATTCCACAATTTTACCTGCTCTACCATCTTTAATTCCACGTGCATAACCTAATTTTCCATGATAATCTACTTTAGGTTTGATTTCTTCAATGTCACAGTTTAATTGGTTAGCAATGTCTTCGGCTAATTTTTTTGTTATATCTGATCTTGAATAATATGTCACTAATGATTTCATATTTATAACATTGTGTTTTCATACTATATAAATGTTGCATTGACAACTATTGCAATATCAACTATTGCTATTGCAACAGTAAAAATCTTAGAAAGTATCATTCCCTAAACTTTAAACCAACCTTAAACCCATCAGCTATTTTTCCACCCATTTTAAAATATGAATGGCTTATGTCATCATAAGCTATAGGATTTAACAGGCCTAAAACAACTTTATTCCTATCGTCCAATACGCTTTCCTCAGCCTGAATATTTAAAATTTCACCTGTTATTTGAGTATGGCTTCCAACTTCTTTAATGTCCATTACCCTACATTCAATAGATACTTTAAACTCATTAATTATAGGTGCATTGACAAACTCTCCCTTTTTAGCTGTAAAACGGATCTTGTCTATTTTATCTAGATTATATCCGGATTCAATTCCTAAATAATCAACTTCCCTGACATGTTCAATACTTGGAAAACCTAAACAAAACTCCTTTGTCTTTAGGATACTTGCTAATGTTTTTCTCTTTAAAGTGGAATTGATTGCTATCATTACGGCAGGAGGCCTGTGGGAACACATTGCTGCAAAAGCAAGAGTGCAGGCGTCAACTTTTCCATCATTATCATAAGCACTTGCAACAACAGCAGGTGAAGGATACATCATTGCATGGGGTTTTAAATTAACTTTCATAATACTTATTAATTCCAAAGTAGTATAAATAATCTTATGAACAGACTAAAAGCAGCTAAAACAATATCGGCAATCACAAATCCCCCAATCATATGCATTCCATTATTTCTTATAATATGTATAATTCTATCAAATGGAAATTTCAATAGCTTCATAGTTTTGGAGTCAATTTCACTGGTTTTCACATCAATTCTACCAATGATTATTATTGTTTATTGGGCTAAAAGACTTGATACTGATAGAGATATTTCAAATCGCAAAGACCGCTTCACTCCCCTAATTGTTGGAATAATATCATATTTCATCGGTTTTCTGGTCTCCTTAATATTGGGGACTAATGATTTTCTAACAGCTCTTCTTTTATGCTACTCAATAAATACAGGAGTGGTACTGCTGATAACTGTAAAATGGAAAATAAGTGTCCATACAACTGGACTTTCAGGTCCCGTTGGTGCATTAATTCTACTTTTAGGACCAACTGGTGCATTATTTGGGATAATTTATCCAATTTTGATATGGTCAAGAGTGACACTTGAAAAACATACATCGGCACAGGCTATTGCAGGTGGAGTTCAGGGATTCTTTTTAACAGTTCTAGAGATGTATATGTTCATTTCATTGTTCAACTTCAATGTTGGCAATTTAGTGCCCTTGACTGATTGCATATGGTATATTTTGGCTATAATATCTGCACCAGTGATTTTAGGCATACTCTCATATGCTCATATGAATAAAATAGTTTTTAGTGCAGCGGTGATAATTGGATTTACAGTCTTTTTAGAATATGCGCCATTAAGTGCATCTGTAATATATATTCTTGTCTGTTTAACTAGCTGTCTGATTAGCTTATATGCTGGTGAGGATTATGAGTGGTCTGATGTTTTAATTTAATATTTTAAATATTATCTGATTATTTCATCACATATATTTTTTATATTGAACTCGGATAATCTGTAAATTTTATTAAATTGATTGTAAACTTTCGGTTGTGTTTCTTCATTTATGATAATCGCATTTTTTGAATTAGAACATGCATATGTTAATGACTGTTCCGGATCATTACTTATAAAATCAATTATTAAATCGAATTTAAAATCACCGTATTGTCTTTTATAATTCCTATTAAACATTTCTGTTAGTTCCAAATTCAAATCAGTGCCTTTTTTTATAAATCTGTTCAATTCCACTTTTTCTTTGAATGTTGGGGTTAAATTATAACTTAACGGTAAAAATTCAATAGTATTTGGAATATCCTTTAATAAATTTAAATGGTTTTCTTTAATATTTTTATTCCAAGGTTTAAATGACAGGAAAATATTGATATTATCATCCGTATTTTCAAGGATTTGAATAAGCTGACTTTTTGCCTGATTATTCTCCATAGATCCCAGATAAATTAATATATTCTTATTTGCATTACTGATTATCTTGTAATCGCATTCGATTTTACCATTAATTACAGTTTCACATATATGTTCTGCACTATTGGTTGAATCATATTTGCAGTATTCCTCGGTAAACTTTGTATCGTCATAATTTTTCGGAGAATTTAACTCACATACCAGATCATTAATATTCTGGACTTTAGGGAATGGTAAATCTTCAAGAGGAAAATATAATCCCCTATCTTTGAGATATTCATCCTGATCATAGTTAAAAATAATAATTTTTCTTCTAGTACTTGCAAAATCAAAAAATACACTAGAATAATCAGTAATGAGAACATCAGCAGCATTTAATATATCATAATTTTCAAAGTTTTTTGGATACTCTTTAATATGATTAAATTTAGAAAAATCGATTTTGGACTGATTGTACGGATGAAATTTAACAAACAATATCTGATTGTCATTTAATTTTGAATTTAATTTATTCAAAAACTTATTGACATCATTTTTCTGTTTTTCATCTTTTCTATTATTCACAATTCCTTTAAATGTAGGCATATATACAAAAACTTCTTTATCTTTTAAATTTAATTTTTCCTTATAATTGGAGTTATCCTTTAAAAAAACACTATTTCTAGGATATCCCTCTAATAAAAATGTCCCTCCATAAACTTTATCAATCATATACGCATGAGACATTCTATCTAACATATATTCATTTGGAAATAAAATATAATCACTGAAAAGAAAAGATCTCTGTATGATTCCAACATTATGTTTTTCTGATGGGTTGTCGAATCCCATTAATTTTAATGGAGTGCCGTGCCAGGTATTGACGAAAATTTGCCCCGGTTTTTTAACATATTTATATCTAATGCCTGAATCTGTGAAGATATATTTAGCTTTATGTAAGATTTTAGTTGCTTCATCTTCATCAGTTATGATTTTAGTTATTTTTAAATTATAATTCCGTTTAAATAACTCAATTTTAGCTTTAATACTTTTTGCTGCATAAACATATATCTTAAAATTACCATATTTGCCTGTGGATAACTCTTCAGTTATTCTAAAAATATTTCCAGTAAAATCCATGCCGTTTCTTGACTCCAGATAAATAATGCTTTCATCAATTTCGGCACTGTAATAACTGTCATAAATTTTGGTGTTATCCAAGCATTCTTTTAAGTTATTAATTTTTCCTATTAAAGCCATTTCAATCACAATATATTTTATAGTTAGGGTTCAATTCTAATTAGATTAAATTTTTAGTTCTCAAATTCTTTAATTAATCCATTTGCGGTTTTCCAGTCATTATAATCATCAATTTCAGTCCATTTAAGACCATTTGTTAACACAAAATCAATTTTTCTATCTCTTGAGAGAGGTTTATATGCAAAATCATAATAATTTTGCCTGTCTTCATCAATTAATCTGATTAAAATTTCATTAAAACGACTTACATCCTCTTTAATAACTTTTGAAACACCAATAAATTCACCAGTTGATGAGGGTATATCAATTTCTTTTCCGATTTCAGATATAATACCATTTGCAATGCTGTTATCTGCTTTTTTTACATCCTTTAAAATCAATTTAAATGATTCTCCATTCAAGTCTTTAAAGTTATCTACAATTAAACTAGTATTGTCTGTTTTTGCAATTCTTGTGATAATTTCAGGATCTACCACATTATCTCCGTTAATTAGTATAAAATCATCTAAATTCTCTTTTTCAATGTAAGAACTTGCAAGATAAGCTGACACAGAAGTGTTAGTTGCATCATATTCCATATTTTCAATTATTCTGATGGATATGTCTAATTTTTCCTCAAGTTTCGGAGCAATTTCAAAAACTTTTTCTTTTTCATATCCGACAATTAATATAAATTCACGGATTCCTGCATTTATACAGTTTCTAATCATTCTCTCAAGCAAAGTTGTATTGTTGATTTCCAGTAACGGTTTTGGAATTTCGTCTGTTAATGGTCTTAATCTTGTTCCCATTCCGGCTGATAAAATTACACCAATCATCATTTCACCATTTTATTCCATGTTTTCCCATAAATTGTTGAACGCTATTGTAGGTGTTACTTTTCTAATCATTACATCATATACAAAGTTTACAATATCACTATGGATATTATTTTTTAAACAGATATCTCTGATGGCTTTAATCGAATTTTTTCCTTCAAATACAACTCCGTTAGCATTCTCATTGATGATCAATCTTTGACCGTATAATATTCCCAGGGTATGATTTCTGCTTTCACGTGAAGTTGAAGTCAATATCAAATCTCCAAATCCGCAATATTCATGAACCGTTTCAGATTTACCTCCGATTGCTTTTATGATGGTGATTGTATCGTTAAAACCTTTAGTTAAAACAGCAAATCTTGCATTTTCATTAATATTGATACCTTCGCAAATACCATTGGCTATTGCATTAATATTTTTTAATATTCCGCAAAGTTCGATTCCATAAATATCCTCAATAATTTTCACTTTAAATTGCTTAGTTGATAACACTTTTTTTACCTTAACTGAGTTTTCATAACTTTTAGAAGCAATATTTGTTACTGTTGGCAGATTTAACATTATTTCAGATGCAAAATTAGGGCCTGACAGTGCAACATAATTTTCATCAAAATATTCTTCAATTAAATTACCCATTGTTTTTAATGATGGATATTCAATTCCTTTAGCTGTAGTGACAATAATAACATCTTTTTTTACAATATCCTGTAAATCTTTTAATGTTTTTCTAAAAGCAGAAGAGGGAATTGCTAAAAAAATAATATCACAATTTGATAAATCACCTGTTTCCAAAGTAGCTTTAATATTATCCTTTAACTTATAATTTGGATAATACTGAGAATTGTATCTGCAATTATTAATTTCATCGCAAAGTTCTTTATTTCTTAAAAGTAATATTATCTCAGCTACATTTCCACTAATATTTTGGGATATTGCAGTACCGAGGGCACCTGCTCCAATAACACCGACTGTTATATTCATTGATACACCTATGAAACATTTTAATATTAATAATATGTTTTTAATTTAATAAAATGTTTTGTAATATTTTTGAATTAAAAACATGGATTGTTTTATTTAATAATTGTCTTTGTCTGAGTTAAGTGCCAAATAGTCATTATAATTTTTTGATTTTATTATGTCTAAAAAGAATTTTTTCTTTACCGGACCAAGATTGTCCAAATAGTCCTGATAATATTTGCTTTGTTTAATTGAATGGTAGTCTTTTTTAATTAACATGTAAAGCGGAATCTTATAATTTTCTTCAATGTCTCTTAAAGCAAAACGAGGTCCATTAATTTTATAGGCAAGTAAGTCAAATTTGTATGTATCATACCATCCATTTTCCATAAATATTCTAATTAGTTCCTGGCCTGCAGGAACAGTATCTAAGAATTTCTCATCAACTACATGTGTGATGGATCCATCATGTTTTCTTCTGTAGTATAACTGCTGT